>CAJWWL010000111.1 GCA_913048125.1 uncultured Opitutia bacterium
GCGGCGCGAATCCTGTTCTGATGAAAATGCCGGCATGGTGGTGCCCAGCCTTCGTCCAGTGCATATCCTTGTGGTAATAGAATGTGCGAATGGTGCGAGGGTCCATTTGGTCGTAGAGTTCAAGGAAGTCTAGGCAAGGGATCTTGTTTTTGGCGGAGAACTCCCTAAGGATACGGTTGGGTTTTTGGTAGTCGTATTTGTCTTTATCGAGAAGGTCTGATTTGAGGCATTGCACCTTGAAGGGTATCAGGAAAATGTAGAAGTCTATGCCTTCTGCTTTTGCAGCCTTTTGGAGATGGGTGAGAACTTCGAGTTCTCGGGTGACGAGTCGTTTTTCCAGCTCCGGGTGTTCTCTAAGTAGTATGGGGCGACCACCGTAGCGTAGGTTCATTTTGAAGAGTAGGTTATCGAAGGCCTCGACTTTCATGAGTGAACGCCAGAGGATTTCCAAGGTGTAGAGCTTGAAGCGCATCTTTGGTTTGACGGGCCTTTGCTCTGATGCGGTTACCGAGACATTTCCGGTTTGCGAGTTGGCCATGGGCACAATTGTAGTGCTTGTTTTGGGTGTCGGTTTGACACCGATGGGTTCGAACTTTCGGTGCATGTCTGTTTGCAAATCATAGAAGTCGTTTCCGATAAACACCTGCGCTACCACGGCGTCTGGTTTCATTTCCCTGAGCGTGGAGGAGGCGTTGAACACAAAGTCCCTGCGACCTCCGTAGTTCAGAGCGTTGAACCGCTTGCCCTCGTGCTGAAGCCGTTTTTCCATTTGGACGTGGAAAGAGTCCTCAATGTCCACGCCCAACGCGAATGTAAAGGAGTCGCCAGTGAATAGCACCCGGTACTCGTCATCTTGTTTTGGGGCAAACTCTTCGTCACGCAGGTTCATCTTATTGGTGCGGACCTCGTGTACGAACTCCTCGTTAAAGATCTCGTAGGTCTTCCCTCCTCCCGGAGACACCGCATATGCAGGCTTGCGTTGACCATAGGTCAGTTGGAGGCAGAGTTCTATGAAAGCAAGGCACACCAACGTGATGACTAGTGCCAGCGTAATCTTGGCCAGCAGTCTTTGGGTCTTTCGTTTCACAAATTAGTCGTCGAGTGGTAAGGTTGATGAGGAGTTTTAGCTCGGCTTCTCTTAAGTCGAGTTTCAAATCCTCAACTCACAACCTTGGCAACTCCACTTAACCTTGCACTGCGAAGATGTCTGTATTGGTCTTTCTTCATGAACAGATTACTCATTCTGCTTCTTGCTTCCCCGGTGTTGGCTGCTCCTCTTGCCCTAAAGTGGGAGAAAAACTGGCTCTACATTGATGGCGAGTTTCTACCCGGTCCAATGCGCGTTCACTATCTGGAGGCTTACTGTCGAGATAACTCCCATACCACTGACTGGAGCAAGCACACCGTCATCGGTCATTCCACCGAACTAGTCTCAACTGCTAGGGACGGCTCTCGGATTGAGCTTGTCTGCAAATTACTCGATGGCGTCACTGTGCGCCATGTCATTACTTCTACCTGCGATGAGGTCGACTTCCGTCTCACCGCACACAATCCCACCAGTCGCCGTTCTGAAGCTCATTGGTCCCAACCTTGCGTGCGCGTCGGCGTCTTCACCGGCACTGGTCCTGACAAGACCTCCGATAAATACGCCTACGTCCCCAAAAGCTTCATCTTCCTCGATGGCAAAAAAGCCATGATGCCCACACGTGATTGGGCCATGAAAGCTCGCTACATCCCAGGTCAGGTCTGGGCTGCGCCTGGCGTTCCACGTGCCGACGTCAACCCACGTCCCTTACACAAGGACGTCCCTGATAATGGCCTCATCGGCTGCTACTCCCACGATGATAAGCATATTTTCGCAACTGCTTGGGAACCCTACCAAGAGCTGTTCCAAGGGGTTGGCAGATGTCTCCATAGCGATTTCAGGCTCGGAGGTATCAATCCCGGAGGTACTCTGGAAATCAAAGGCAAAATTTATCTTGTGGAAAACAACCTGAAGAAGCTTCTTGCCCGCTACCGAAAAGACTTTCCTGAGCATGTGAATCTCCATGCCAATTAAAGATGCGTCGTATCCTCTTTATTTCGCCCGCGGCGAACCTTGGTGGGGCTGAACGCTGCTTGCTCGAGACGCTCAAGTGTCTTGACTCGCAACAGTTTGAGGTACACGTACTTTTTCTCGAAGATGGCCCCCTACAGGAAGCTGTACTGGCCCACGTCGCTGGTGTCGAAATTCTTCCGTTACCAAAAGTCTTATCACGTGCAGGTGATCATGGCGGTGGTCTTGTCCACAAACTCCAAGTTGGGATAAGTCTGTTCTGGTATTTGTGTAAACTCCGGCGCGTCTTTTATCGCCTGCATCCCTCTATTCTCCACGCTAATGGCATTAAGGCGCATTTGTTAGGCAGTCTAGCCAAGCCAAGAAAAGGATGCCACTTGGTTTGGCATATTCACGACTACATTAGCCAGCGTGGAACCAGTCGTTCTTTGCTAGCCAAGCAAGCCCACAAGTGTGATCTCGCTATCTGTAACTCACGCAGTGTGGAGGAGGATTTCTTAAAGGTTTGCTCCGATGTTCCTAGCACCACCATATACAATGCTTTTGCTGTCCCACCTACCGTTCCAAGTCCGTCCAAAAGGCTGTGCCGTATCGGTCTCGTAGGGACCTACGCCAATTGGAAGGGACACCAACTCTTTCTTGAGGCAGTCTCGCATCACCAAGAAGATTTCCGTGCGCGCGGCCTTCATTTTCCTATTATCGGTGGTCCTGTCTATCTAACTGCTGGGTCTCAGGTTTTGCTTTCTGACTTAGAAGCTATTGCATCAGATTATTCGATTTCCGACCTAGTGCAATTTCACAGCTTTGAGGCTAATTTGGACTCCGTCTACTCTAATCTCGACGTGCTAGCGAACGCCAGTGTACGTGCCGAGCCATTCGGGCGCACTTTAATAGAGGCTATGGCTTATGGTAAGCCCGTTATCGCACCTGCTGAAGGTGGGCCCCTTGAGATTTTCGAGGATGGAGTAAGCGGTTTTCACTTTCAGCCTCGAGATGCAGTTTCTTTGGCTGATACATTTTTACGAGTGGTGGATCATCCTGAGGTCTCGGCGTTAGTCGAAACTGCTCATCTCAACGTCCAAGAAAAGTTCAGTCATAAAATGCTCAACCGTGAGATGTCAGCTGCTTATGGAAAGCTGTAGGTTTTGTCCTACAACCTTTTTATGACTTTCGAGAGTGCCGCCGGTAGCTCTCCATGAAGCGCGGCGTCAGCCACATAGAGTCCTTCTGGTTGGGGATCTCTTCAGTCACAGACTCCCGTTTGTACTCAGTGAAACCGCGGGACTTATAGTTGTCGAGGGCGGCGGGGTGGTCTAGCGTGCAGGTATGTAGCCATACACGTTTTGCGCCGAGGTCCCAGGCGTGACTGGTAGCTCGACTGAGAAGGTGACCGCCGAGCCCACGTCCTGTGAATTCATCGACCAGACCAAAGAAAACGATCTGTACGCTGTCTTCCTCCGTGGACTGCTCGAGTTCATAGTAGCCGAAGGGCGTGCCGTTAACCAGACCCATGTAGGTGTGTAGTTCCGGGCGTTGCAAATAGCTTTGCCACTCCTTGTAAGTCCAGTTTAGTCGGCTGATCCAGCGCCAGGGTAGACCGACCGTTCGGAAGAAATACTGGTTTAGGGTAGGGCTGGGTTCACCGACTTTGACGACCTGCACTTTTACGCCGGTTGGCGCGGCTTTGCGTCGGAGATGAGCACGCTTGCACATCTCCAAGTAGATGACAGTGACTCGCTTTTTCACTCCGAGCGGTAGGTTGTTGCCTAATTATTGAACATTTCATGCTCCTCATTTCCCCCGCTTAGTATATAGGCTAGTAGGTCCATTACCTCGTCCTCGCGCATGAGATTGAGTAAGCCTGGGGGCATCGGTGAGACTTTAGATGGCTCAATGCTTGCGACTTGAGGGCGCTGTACGCTAACTCGTTGGTTCGGGTTGAACATATCAGTGTTGAGGGTCACTCGGTCACCATTCATGTTTACGACAACACCGCTCATTGATTGACCGTTCTTTAGATTAACGATGATTGGAACAAATTGTTCGTTTATTTCACTGCTGGGGTTGATGATTTGTTCAAGAAGGTCACGAGGTGAGTAGCGTCCACCAGAACCCGTAAGGTCGGGCCCCGTCATGCCTCCCTCGTTTGCAAATCTATGACAGGCAAAGCAACCGCCAGCTGCAAACATCTTGCGTCCACGGGCAAAGTTGCGCCCGTTCAGTTTTGTGTCAGCGGCGACTCCGAGTTCATCAATCGTCCAAGCCTTGACGTGCTTTCGGCCGATCATTGCCTCAGCCATCACTTCGTAAGGGGACTTTGTGACGGGCTTTTTTGCTAGTATTTCCTGTAATTCTCGGCGACTTTTGTCATCAAGGCTTTCGATGGCGTCTTTACGGATGAACTCTATGAACTTGCTGAAACTGGCTCCGCCTCGGTAGTTGGCAGCCTTCAAGAACCAGTTGAAGTAGGACGAACGCAGTTCAGTTGTCCAGCCGCTCTTGAGTAAGCGTATTGAGCGGGCGTATTCAATTTGTTCTTCCTGAGTGGCCGCTGCTTCCAGTAATGCTACGGCCTTAGCTGCCGTACTGGGAGATTCCAAATATGAGAGGGTTTCGCAAAGTAGCCAATTTTGCTCAAAGTTTGGAGCGGGAAAATTAGGTTCAAGCTGTGATATGATTTTTTCAACTTGCTCACGTGGAGGCTTTCCAAGTCTAACTAATGCAATCTGATACGCTCTCAAGAGAGTAAGCTTGTCGGTGTGATCGAGTTGATCCCATTTGATTTCAAGCAGAGACTGGTAGATGTCATTGGCGAGCTTCATATCAACAGATCGAGTTTTACCATTGGCGGGGTCGTCTGCAGCGACTTTGCAAAGGCCAAGCATTAGTAGCGCGCGCTTGCTAGGGTCTTTTTCTTTGAGGGCCTTTTCCTTCCACTGCTTGAGAGGTTGGTGCAGGATAGCAGTTAGTGCAGCCCAACGAATAAACCGATCACCTTGACCAAGGTGGGGCCAGGCAGTTGAAACGGCATCCTTGTGTTTTACTCCATGATATTTCTCGAGTTTCTGTCGGAGAATGCGCCCGTAGTGCATAGTTGGCTCCACGGCAGGTTTCGTTGATTCGTTGCCGGTGTAGGTAACTCGGTATAAGCCAGACTGCACTCTACGACCCCCTATAGTGAAGTACATTGCACCGTCATCAGGGTGAATTATGATGTCGGTAACTGGTAGCGGACTGCCTGTGATGAAGGTTTCTTTTGTTCCTTTGTAGCTTGAACCGTCTGGCTCTAGATGAACTGCGTGAATCTTGCCCCAACTCCAGTCTAGGATGAAAAATGCGTTTTGATACTTGGCGGGAAACTTTGCGCCGTATCCAAATATGGCTCCGGTTGGAGAACCGGGGCCGATATTGATGGCCGCTGGTAGTGTGTCTGGGTAGAATTCAGGTCGCTTGCCTGTTCCGTTTCGCCAGCCCCACATCGAACCGCTTGTAACATGGCAAACGCGTGTGGGTCGATACCATGAGGTGTTGAAGTCGTACTCCATGTCGGCATCATACGTGAAGAGTTCTCCGTCTTTATTGACCCCGCCATCATATATATTGCGGTAACCTGAAGAGACAATCTCCCACTGCTTTCCATCGAGCGATACCTTGTAAATAATCCCGCCAGGAGCTAGGCGATCTCTGTTGTGACCTCGGCCGTCAGGCATACGAGGTAAAAGATGATCTTCGCCCCAGTGCTTTGATACTCGGGAGGATTGGGTCTCTAAAGGTGTCGTATTATTGCCAGTTATAAGGTACATCGTGTTTTCCGGTCCTGGCAGAATGGCATGGATGCCATGGTCCCCTCGAGCCGTCATTTCACGAAGGAGTTCAACCTTGTCGAGACGGTCATCTCCATTGGAGTCAGTAACTCTATAAAGACCGCTTGGGAATTTTCGTTCATAGTCATTGACGGCTACATATAACGCCCCTTTAACCCATAGTAATCCGTTTGCGGCTCGAATTTTTGCTGGCACAATTTCGATATCAGATTGCGCAAGTTTTCTGCCCGGAGCTGGCGGTGTTAGTCGATATAAACCGCCAAATTGGTCGCTAACTATGATACGTCCTTTATCGTCGTGGCACATAGCAACCCAAGATCCTTGAACTGCTTTTGGTACAGAATAGATGAGCTCAATCTTGAAGTCATCCGGCAGGGATATGGCTGATGTTGGTGTAGCCTGATTTGCAACATCTGCCTTTAGGTTTAAGCAGTTTATTAGAATCAATATAGTGCAGAGATGTTTATTCATTTGTCACGAGCAATTAGTACAACTTGTTTTGGTCTTATTTCCATCCACATCCTCCATTTGCTTGGTAAATGTCATCAACGCTGCAATTTCTTTCAAAAATCCAGCATTGGGATTGTGTTGATTCAGAATTGGATGTCTTGATTGGCCAAGTAATTCCTAAACTGGATATTCCCACTCGCCGCGGTATTCACGTTTAAGCAGTGCGTTGGCGTCGGGATCGCTAAGGATGTTTTCTTTCGTGCCATCCCAATGAATCCCGCGGCCCACTTTGTAAGAAATCATACCTAGCAAGGGGAGGACTGATGCGCGGTGGGAAGACTCAATGTCACACGCAGGTTTTCGGTTAGACTCAATAGCACTAAGAAAATCGCCCCAGAGGATTTGCATGTTGTGCCCATCGGGTTGCTGAAGTTGTGCGTCAACATGAATTTCTTTTTCACGCGAGTTGGCTGGATGAAAAGTCCATCCATCTCTCCAGCCCATGTGGAATACGCCCTTGGTACCGTAAAAGTAAGCCCCAATAGCGTGTTTTTCTGAATTGTTCTTGGCATACTTGCGGTGCTCCCAAGTGGCAGTGAAGTTTTCAAACTGCCAAGTAGCGGTCTGAGTATCAGGGGCATCGGTAGTTTGCTCTTTTTCGTTTAGAACAGCCTCACCTCGAACAGGTCGACCACCACTGGAGTATACATATTTTGGATGTTTTTCCTCAGTCCACCACAGGAGTTGGTCCAACCAGTGTACCCCCCAGTCCCCAAGTGTACCATTGCCAAAGTCCAAAAAGTTGCGCCAGCCACCGGGATGGATACGAGAACAAAAAGGCCTTAGTGGTGCGGGGCCGCAATAAAAGTCCCAGTCCATACCTTCTGGTGGCTCTTGATTAAGAGCTGGAGTTTCAGCTCCACCACCTCCGGCCACAAACATGCGTACCATACCGATGTCACCCACTTTACCAGACTTGAGGAAATCCATTCCTGATACGTGATGAGGACCGACTCTTCGATGTAGACCTACTTGAACAACACGATCGTGAGCTTTGGCTGCATCGGTCATTGCACGACTCTCTCGAATCGTATGGCCAGTGGGTTTCTCTAAAAAAACATGGGCGCCAGCTTTCAGTGAAGCTATGGCAGGAAGGGCATGCCAGTGGTCGGGGGTAGCCACAATGACAATTTCAGGTTTCTCCTTGGCGAGCATCTCACGGTAATCTTTGTATTTGCGAGGGTTGTCGCCTGTAAGGTCAGTGACCTCCTCTGCAGATACCTCCATTGGATGTGCGTGAACATCACACAGAGCAACAACCTTGGATTGCTTAGCTGCAATGGCTTCTCTGAGTATGTTCATTCCCCACCATCCGGATCCAACCAAAGCAGTTTTATACTTCCTTCCTGCCTTGGCTTTTAGCAAGGGAACAGCACTGATGCCTAGTGCAGCGGTGGTGGATGATTTAAGAAAATTTCTTCGGTCCAGATTCATCGACATTCAGAAAAGCCCCTTTGAATAGACGGGCAAGTAAAACTGGCTCAATCAATTGTGTTTGTGGTCACCATGGTAATCTTGGTGGCCATGCTGATGGTTACATATACAGGCGTATTCTCTATAATCGCAAGTTGGGCACCCGCTAAAGTTGACTTGAATCTTTTCCATTACTGGAGTCGTGCCTGGTGAGTTTGTTACTTGCAGGATAACAGGGATGTTGTTTCCTGTAGGAAGTGGTTTGTCTGAAATTAAAACATCTCCATCTTTTGCAAACTCAAGCGTGGTTGGGTTGTTTCGATCACCGCCCGTAAGTGTAGCAGTCTGTTCGTTCACAGGGATTGGTTTGAGATCATTTAATGCAGTTATCTGAACTCTCCGGTCTTCGAGTACAAAAAACTCAAGTGCAGGTGTCATTGTCTTCAGGATTCTGCCACCGTTTGGACCGGGATCTTTCTTTGGAGTGTTGTGACTGTGTCCATCATGACTGTGCCCATGATGACTGTGCCCATGATCGTGGTCTTTCTTAGCGCATCCTGATGAGAATAAAATTAAGGCCGTGATCGTGATGATTAGATTTATTTGCTTCATGGGTTAATTGTTTAGGGATTAGTTAATAATTAAATCTTTTTTTGGGTTGGTTCGCTCGATTGAAAGAAAAGCTGCCTTTTGGCAAAATGCATAGAACACAGCTGGTGTCAAAAGCAGCCCTAGTAGCGTTGAACTTACTAATCCACCAACTATTACGATTGCCACTGGATGGAGGATTTCTTTCCCTGCTTCGTCGTTTGCTAGCAGAAGTGGAACTAGTGCTATTCCAGCAGATAGAGCTGTCATCAGAAAGGGGACTTCACGCCCCTGTGTGCCTCGAATAATCATTTCAGTTCCAAAAAGCTGTCCTTCATTCCTCAACAGATGGAGGTAGTGAGAAATAAGCAATATCGTGTTTCTTGCACAGATCCCACATACTGCGATTAGGCCGACAAGGGTAGCTATGCTGATGTTGTCCAAAGTGTAGCGTGTACAAAGAATGCCCCCAACTAAGGCAATTGGAAGGTTTGCGAGAACCAACACAACCAGTGGCCAGCTTCTGTAGTATCCGTGAAGAAGGACTATCATGACCAACACAACTATACCAGACATCCAAAAGATTCTTTGCTTTGATTCTTGTTGAGCTTGATATTCTCCCTCGTAAGATAGCGAGTAGCCATCCGGTAATTCGATCTCTTGGGCTACACGTTGTTGAAGTTTTTCGATTGAAGAATTTAGGTCGCTTGTACTTGGGTTTGCAGAGACGACGAACCTGCGCAGAGTGTTTTCGCGAAGAATTGTATTCGGGCCTTTTGCTTCGCGAATATCTGCAACATAGTGAAGGGGGACTTTATTTCCCGTTTTGGTATCTACGTAAAGGTTACTAATCTTGCGTGCGTCGTCTCTCCAAGATAATGGGAGGCGAAGTACGAGATCATAGATTTTCTCATTTTCGTACACCTTAGCTAGGTTTTCACCTCCAATCAGTGCAGCTAGTTGTCGGTTTAGATGACCGGGAGTGATTCCATACGCTCTTGCACGTTCGGTATTAAATTCAATCCGAAGCTGAGGAATTGGAGCCTGCTGTTCCAAACGGGTTTCTTCTAGACCCGGTATTGTTCTGGCAATTTCAGCTATATCAGTACCAATTCTTCGGATTTCATCTAGGTCAGGGCCAAAAACTTTAACTGCAACTTTTGCGGATATACCGCTAAGCATATGACCAATACGGTCAGCCAAGGGTCCGCTTCTGGCACTGAAAGTACCCGGAATTGCGCGCATGGTTACGCCAATTTCATCAAGAATAGTTTCTCGCGAACGCTCATGACTGGAATCAAACTCAATTTCAAACTCAACTGTGGAAACAGGCACGACATGGTCTCCTCTTTCAGCACGTCCCACACGGTAGCCAACGGTATGAACCGATGGTATCTTCAACAGTTGGTTTATAGCGGTTTTTGCGATTTCAGTAGTTTGCTTAAGTGAAGTGCCAGGAGCTGCTGTTGTAGCAACTAAAGCCGAAGGTTCCCGAAATGCTGGCAGGAAATTACCGCCCATTAATGAGGCCTCTTTTGCTGCGAATGCCACCAGGGCTACTATCAGAGCTATAACTATGAACGGTTGGTTCAGTGATAGCTTCAGCCAAGTAGATGCAAATCCCTTCTTGAGGACGCGTACAGGTAGTGTGTCAGAAATTGCCTTTTCCTTTTTAGGACGCAGCAAGTAGGAACTAAGGACAGGAATGACAGTTAGCGAAACTAAGAATGACGCTGCCATGCTCAGTATTGTTGCAATTGCAATTGGTGCGAACAGGCGTCCTGCTAGTCCTGAAAGAGACAGAAGCGGTACGAAAACCAAGATAATCAAGACAGTGGCATAAAGGATAGAGGAACGTACCTCTGCAGAAGCTTCAGCGACGACTTGTAAACGAACCTTAGGTTTTTTCAGGGTCGAATTTTCACGAAGTCTTCTGAAGACGTTTTCAACATCAACAATTGCATCATCAACGACAATACCCAAAACCAAAATAAATGTAAATAATGAGATCATATTTATTGATACATCAAATACCGGAAGTAGCCAAAACCCACCCATAAATGATATCGGAATTCCGAGAGACACCCAACCAGCCAATTTAGGCTTAAGAAATAAGGCAAGGACTATTAGTACTAGAGTTAAACCTAACAGCGCATTCTCGATCAAAAGATCAATTCTGCCGCGGAGAATTACAGACTCGTCTTTCATTGGACTAAGTGAAACACCTGGCGGCATTAGAGGTCGAGTTTTTTCCAAATATTTATGTTATCTGGTAAATCTTTTGATAAACTTTTTATTAAATCAATATCTTTAATTAGATTTTTTTCAAAAAAAGAACCTCTTGGTTTTAAATTTAAATTGTTAAAAATATTGTCACGTATTCTTTGAGATTTAACACCATCAAGGTTTAAATTTTGGATTATTGGGTTTTCAACAACTTCAATTATTAAAGTATTTTGTTTGAACTTTATATTCACATTTTCGAAAAAATTACTTTCATACAGAGATTTAAGAGAAGCGTTAATTG
>CAJWWL010000112.1 GCA_913048125.1 uncultured Opitutia bacterium
GTTACGAATTCCTTTTTCGAGTTCAGAAAGACGACGTTGCAAATATGCGTTGGAGATTTTTATAGCTTTCTCTCGGTCGCTGGCATCATAGTCCCAAAATTCCTGAACCACCTTTTCGGCTTCGGGATAGTGACTTCCATCGTCGCCAACAGTCTTGCGGAGTGAAGCAAGCTGCTTCTTCAAGCGATCCCGAACCTTAGAATAACCTGGATCATCGTAGACATTGTTTATTTCAGTAGCGTCCTTTTTAAGGTCATAGAGTTCCCAACCGGGAGGTGTTTGGTAACCTCCATCGTAATTACAACCGTAGTAATAAACAAGCTTGTGAGTTTTGGTACGGATGGCCATGACACCAGGATTATCGTGGTGCGCCATGTGCATCCAGTAACGGTAGTATGCAGCTTTCTTCCAACCCTTGGGTTCCTTGCCAGTTTCACAAATGCTCTTGAATGAGCGACCCTGCATGGTTTTGGGCACAGGAATACCAGCGAAATCTAGCATAAGTGCAGGGAAATCAACATTCTCCACGATTGCATCAGAACGGGTGCCTGCCTTAACAGCTTTGGGATATCGAAGGATGAAGGGCATACGCATTGAAGGATCGTACGCCCAACGTTTGTCCTGATAGTCGTTTTCACCGAGCCAGAAGCCTTGGTCACCAGTGTAGATGATGAGTGTATTATCGTAGAGACCCTCAGTTTTGAGGTAGTCGAAGAGCCGATTTAGGTTATCATCGACCCCCTTTACACAACGAAGGTATTTACGAAGATAGGCTTGGTAGGCGAGTCGTGTTGTCTCTTGTTCGGAAAGCTTGGCCACATCATAGTCTGATGGCAGTTCCTCTGGAAAGCGTTGTTTAAGATCGACAGCGTACGAACGGCGAGGATTACGTTTCCCGATGGAAGTTCCAATGTGCGGCAAGAGTTCATCGCGATGACCTCGGGTTGCAATTGAGCCGAATGTATCCGGTACGTCGTATAGAGTCGGTGGTTCGGGAATGTTAACATCAGCAAGATACTTTTGATAGCGTGGTGCGTTCTCAAAATAATCATGTGGAGCCTTGAACTGGTGACAGATGAAAAAAGGTTTATCTTTGTCGTAATTGTTCTTAAACCAGTGGAGGGTTGAATCAGTGATAGCGTCGGAAGAATGTTCGCCCTTGTGAGTGACAACGTTCTTAGGCCACGGCTTGTCGCCCTGCACACGGAACTCGGTATCAAAATATTTACCCTGCCCGGGCAACACCTTGTAGTAGTCAAAATTTGGCTCCACCTTGAGGTGCCACTTCCCTATCATAGCTGTCTGGTATCCTGCTTTGCGGAAAAGGATTGGCAGAGATTGCTTCGCGGGAAGAACGCGCCCGCCCAGATCGGTCACTCCGTTCACGTGTGGATATTGCCCAGTTATGATACTTGCGCGGCTTGGTGTACAAATGGAATTCGAACAAAACACATTGTCGAATACCATCCCCTCTGCCGCCAACCTATCCAGAGTTGGAGTCGGGTTAAGAGATTTCAATACCGTAGCATACGCGCCTACCGCCTGGGCAGTGTGATCGTCAGACATTATAAAGAGTACATTGGGTCTGTCTTTAGCGACGACTTCCACAATGAAACTTGTGAACAGGAGATACGTAATTAGGGGACGTTTCATAGTATTTTGAATTCGAGTGACTTCACTTCTCGAAGCAAATCAATTCTTTGAGTGTTCGAGCATAGAGCTTTCCATCCGAGAAACTGAGAGATGAAAGACTCCAAGTTTGCCCGGCGAGGCCAAGGTCGCTTAAACCAGCAATGGAAGATGCGTCTAAATTCTTACTGGTCGAGTCAATGACGTAAACCATTCCCACCATGGTTGGCCAGTAGATATAGTTACCGACTACAATGGGAGGAGCAGCAGTCACATGGCCCCAACCATTGCCAGCATTACGCTTGTCCTGGGTAGCCAGGAAACCATTAGCAGTTTTCATGTCATTGGGTAAATGCTTTGACCAGAGGGTTTCCTCGGGTTGATCTTTTTTACGAACAATTTGTACGGGGACCTGTAGATATTCAACCTTGCCTGTAGAAAGCTGGATACGACCGATTAGAAAGCCGCTGAAGGAGCGAAAGTAATGATAATCTCCAACTACGATGTTGGTAAAGTAGGTAAAAGATTTTTTAGCCTTAGGTCCTATGGGAAGGATTTGTTTTTCGAGTGTGATGTATTTGCCATCCTTCCATCGAGTTACTGTGACGTCTTTTAAGAGAGAATGTTCACTTTTGGGCTTACCGGTAGTGAGATCGAGCGCACCGTGCCGGCCATTGGCAAAGTAGTAGGCGGTATCCTTCCTGAAAGTGGTATTCTGGTGACAGGGAAACTTATCTATGGCAGTGTTCCAGATCGATTGGCCATTAGATGCGTCAACGAGGGAAAGGCCATAAGGTTCCTCAGGAGGTTGGTGGCCTCCGCCTCGGCCGGTGAGGATGGCGGCGCGGTCTCCGGTAAGCTTACCTAGCATAGAGAGGGCGTGGACACTAGTGCCTGGACCAGCTTGCCAGGCGAGCTTACCGGTGGCGATTTCGTAGGCGCGCAGGTGGGTCCAGTAGGGTTTTGCGCGACCGTACTTTTTGGAACCGGCCTTGGTGGTGGCTTCCACGGGCAAGTCGTAGGTGGGCGCGTGGAGGAGGATAACTTTGCCATCGTGGAGGATGGGTTCGTGGGCACGAGCGTGATGGCGTCCGAAGGGGGTCCAAACATGCGACCAGATCTCTTTACCATTATAGTCAAAGCATTTGATTGTGCCGCCAACGTTTATGAATATGACCCGCTTGCCATCGGCCACTGGCGAGTACGCAGTGTTGTCATTGAACAGGCTGGAGAGATCAGTTTCCCGGGTGCCCGGAATGGTTCTACGCCATAATTCCTCACCAGTCTCAGCATCAAAGCAGAGTCCAAGAATGGCTGCGCCAGTCTGAGTGTCTTGGGTGATTGGCTCGTGAGAGGTAACAAAGATACGTCCGCCTGATATGATGGCGGCACTCTGACCAGTGTTAGGCAGGGGCACACGCCATCTTACATTGTCACCAGTTGCTCCGCTAAATTGCTTGGGCGCGTTGCCCTGAGTAATGAAATTGCCTGTAGGACCTGCAGCTTGCGGCCATTCACCAACGCTTGGAATGCTTGTTAAAACAGGTGTGAGGACGATATTGCGATAACTAACAGAGGTGTGGTCGCCTTGAAGATAGAGAGGCCCTGGTAGAGTTTCATCAGAATGTAGGGCTCCGTTGGTACAACCAGGTATGGGTTGATTATTGATGACCTTCCTACCATTTAGAATCACGGTTACATGACGATCTACGAGAGTGATATCATAGCTGTTCCACTGCCCTCCCGGCTTACCAGCATTTTCGGTAGGTAAGATACGCCCAAAGATGGCACCAACTCCCTGAATACCCTGCATACGGCTATCACGATCCAGAACCTGTGCCTCGTACATACCTCGCAGATAAATCCCACTATTACCGCCGGTTGGGACTTTGAACTCAATCTTGAGATTGAAATCAGTGAACTCCCTATCTGTGCGAAGATTGCCGTACTTTGAGTAGGCCGAGAAGTCGAGTTTCTCGGTAACATTGACGAGTTCACCGTTTACAGCCTTCCAGCCATTGACCTGTTTGGGATTTGTGAGTCTCCAACCGTCCAAGTTACGACCGTTGAATAGTTCTATAGGTTTACCAAACTCTATTGTACTCAAGTCGGGTTTGGGCGGAAGCGGAGGGATACGCTTTCCAGAAAACATTAGTAACGCAGAAAGTTCTCCGCTAACCATTGGAGACATTGAAAGCTTAAGGATGTCCCCATCCACATTCGCGGAGTAGCGCACAGATACTCGGTCACCAGAAGGAGGACCTCCGTCAAATTCAGGCTTACCAATACGAATTTTTCGAGAGAAACTTAGGGTGTTTTCTTCGATTGAAATGTCCAGAAGCTGTCGACCTCCACCTACTGCCCAGTACTCCCCCTTCAGCTTTCCTTCTGAATCAAAAAGCCTCAGCCAAGCAGCCGAACCGTCAGGTTGTTTTAAGGCCCAATTCCCGAAGAAGCTATTGGGAACCGAGGAAGATTTGTGAGTTATTAGAGAATTCTCATACCAAACTACGTTATTGCTGGTGTGCCCCGCGATTAAGACATCTTGGTCACCGTCACCATCCATATCGATGGCGCGAGTGTCATAGGAACCCTGCTGAAGACCAATAATATTTTTAGTGAAGCGACCGTCCCCATGGTTCTCGTACCAAGCTGCAACATCCACGGGGTCCTTACTACAAGTGACGGCATCAAGATCACCGTCATTATCTATGTCAGCGAGATCAAGTGAGTGCGGTACGAGAATATCTGGATCAATCTCGATTTGCTCGAATTCAGGTCCCTTGAACCAAAGAGCACCTTGACCATGCCCGCGTGTAGCGAAGTAATCAACATGCCCATCGGCATCAAGATCCGCAGGAAGAATATTTGTGGCACCAGGTTGGTTGTCGGCTAAAAGATGTTTTTTCCAAGGCAGCTTGCCATCTTTGGGTTGCTCCCACCATGCAAACCATTGGCCATCAGGAAACTTTTCGCCACCTTTGGCAGCGCAACTGATATCAGGTAAACCGTCGCCATTCACGTCCCCAAAACCAGTATAGTGAGAACCTCCAGGAGCATCGCCTTTGGCAAAAACATGACGTATCCATTTCTCTGCTGAATAGGGATTTTTCGGCACTTCCAACCAAGTGAGAGAGTTGGGAATGGAAGTCTGTCTAGCAGTGCGACCAGAATTGGCAATGAGGTCGAGCCTACCGTCTAGGTTTACATCACCGGTGATCAGACAGTGCGTCCCGAGTATTTCATCATCAACAGTTCGGTATTTCCAAGTAGTTGAAAGTGGTTGATCCGGACACTCCAACCAAAACACCGTGTTGTTGGAGCCGATGAAATCTTGATCGCCGTCCCCATCGACATCCATAAGGCAACTGTGGATACAAGAACTACGAGGCTTGTTGCGGGAAAAACCAGGACGAAATTCATGTAGAACGTGCGCGGTCCAATTTGGCGCAATAAGGAGTACGACTTTGCCATCGAATGACGCTATGACGTCACGGATTCCATCGCCATTCCAATCCGCTGAAACAGCGGAGTTCACCATCCCTCGTTCTGCTTCTACAACGATGTGCTTTTTCCATTCTCCGTAGAGAGCAGTCGATAGAAAGACAAGGAGGGAGGAAAGCTTGTGCATTGGTAAGTGATCTACCTTCGAGAAAAAAGTTCGCTTCCAACTACAGCGTGAACCAAGTCTCTAAAACCATTGCTACCTTCTATTGAATGATCTACGATTTCGTTCAAGATTAAGTGATCACGGTAATCTGGCTCGCGTCCAGTTGCGTGCAAGAGGAGTTTGTGGGTGAGATTTCGCGTCAGTTGCTTTTTGCGAGAAGCAATTAATCTTCGAAGATCCCGCTCATTTAGAACCTGTTCTCCAGAAGGTAGTTGACCTGATCCATCCACCCGTGGACCTTTCCCTGTTCCACGATCCTTGTTGGCGGGATAGTGTACCCGCAAACCACCGATGGGATCATAAAATTCAAGCGCGAAGCCCCAAGGATCGATTTTCGAATGGCAATCAGCACAAGCTGTGACATGACGGTGCTTAGCTAGTTGCTCACGAACGGTCACTGCACCCCGAGTGTCAGGCTCAATTGGAGGCACGTCTGGAGGCGGCGGGGAAGGAGGCGTGCCAAGCAGGCTTTCCAGCACCCATACTCCGCGGGTAACCGGAGAAGTTTCTACACCATTTGCTGTGGCAGTCAGTACACTCGCTTGGCCTAGTAATCCTCCGCGCCTGGAGTCTGGAGAAAACTGTGTCTTGATAAATGTTTCTCCTACGACACCGGATACTCCATAATGACGGGCAAGAGCTCCGTTGAGAAAACTGTAATCAGCGTCAATGAATTCCGTGATGGGACGGTTCTGCTTTAGCAGATGACTAACGAAGTGATAAGTTTCGTTCTTCATCGCACTATCTAAGCGATCTCGGAAATAGGAGGGAAATTGCTTTGTGCCAGGTGGCATGGAACCAATTTTGTCTAGCCGCAACCAGGAATCAGCAAAATGCTGTACAAAAGCTTCTGAGCGAGAATCTCGTAATAATCGCTCGGTTTCAGCCATTAAGGTTTTGGGCTCATTCAATAAGCCTTGAGATGCAAGTTTCAGCAATTGCTCATCCGGAGTTGAACACCAAAAAGCGAAGGAAAGCCTAGTTGCTAACTGAAAGTCATCGAGTAACTTCTCATCCATCGCACCACCCTCATCGAGAAAGAGAAAACGAGGTGAAGTGAGAATGGCTGTAAGCGCCTGCTTAAATGCCTCATCTAAAGCAATACCAGAAGCCGTTTGGCTTTTGATGTAATCATAGTACTGTGATATCTCTGAAACGTTGACACTGCGGCGAAAAGCCTTGCGCGCAAACTCTAGGATTACCTGCTGTAGATCCACTCGGTTGATATCGGTCTCGTTACCGACAATTAGCCGGTGGCTCTCAGGTGGCCACTGTTTGAACAGAGGACCTTCAAGACGAATCTCATGGACCCTCACGCGCGGTCCTTTGTAAAGGTCAGAAATCCAAATCTTTTGTACTAAGGCGTCCTTGGGAACCGGTAAACCCGCTTGTTTGAGTCGATCAACTTCGTAGGGTGTCTTACGTTTGGCTTCAGGGTAGTAGCGCTGAATAATTTTCTGTAATGGCCCCTTTGTGGAGCCAATACCGTTAATCCAATGAACAAATGGAATCGCACCTGCAGGCATCCATGTGGTAGCTTCGTAATCTTGCGGGTTGTTATCAGCTAGGTCAAAAACCTTAACCAAAACACGACCTTCTGTAGTTCGTTTGGACAAATAAGATGAATCAGGAACTTGCCATAATCCCATTTGCAATGGATGCGAGAGGTCAGCTGGAATTAATTCTGGGGAATAGGGGTGCTTACGCCCTACTGCGGTCGCCTTTACGCTTATACGATAAAAGCCATCTTGTGGGACTCCCTTAGCTGCAAAACGTTTGGGGTAGGTGGGACCACTGTCATTTGGTTTTCCGTGACCAATATCAAGATGTTTTCCATCTGCTGATATCACCCGATAACGCACAGTACCAACATTTTTCTTTTCGTAATTGAGGTCTTTGGGTTTGAAGAGGAACTTTTGGATTTCGGGTTGTTTCTCTCCAAAAAATAAAGCCCGATCAAGATAAGTGCGGGCAGCACTGATGTAATGTTGAAGTTGAACATCTGAAAGCGCCTGCACAGGGCCGTAATTTGGAAAACCATGAGCATTGGCATCTGCTGGGAAAAGTCTCGTAGCATCAGCAGCAATTGTATCGACGCCAAGTAAGTCGCGCATGGCATAGTTATACTCATACCGCGTGAGTCGGCGCATCACAGTAGCATCAGGAACTTTATCGGCTTCTATTTTATTCAGATAGGCACTGATGAGACCGACCATCTGACGACGCTCTTCATCGCTAGGTTGAGCCACGTTTTTTTTTCGCGGTGGCATTTCACCAAGATTTAGTTGATCAAGGACTTCCTTGAGCGTTTCAAAGTGTTCCCTGGGTAGAGAGTTCGCTAGTAAAGACTCGAAGTTACGATCACCCTTTTCGCTGTCAGAGTCATGGCACTCGATGCAGTAATTTGAAACGAAAGCAGTGACTGCAGGAGGGAAATCTGCCCTTAGACCAGTATGAACAACTGAAAAGAAAACAAGGGCTCGTAAAAAAACACTACTGTACTTCATCCAAAATCAAGTCCGCTTAAGGCACCAGTGGAGCGGTTGAATGTATCGGTCTCTAAACCGAATTTTTGAAGCATTGATACAAACAAGTTGGAAGCAGGTGTCTTGCCTGACTCAAAACTGAGATGATTGCCATGTTTGAAACCACCACCAGCAAGCAAGAGAGGAAGATTTTTATTACTGTGTGAACTCGCATTTCCCATACCGCTACCAAGTAATGCAATAGTATTACTGAGGAGACTCTGACCGTTGGGTTCCTTTACATCGGAGAGCTTATCAAGGAATCTACCAAACTGCTTAGTATGAAACCTCTCTATGATAGAGAGTTCCTTGATATAACTCTCCACTTTACCGTGGTGAGTTAATTGATGATAACCTCGGGATAGGGGAAACCCACCTGAGTTTGGTCCCAAATCAGAAAACTCAAGGGTGATCACTCGAGTGGAATCAGTTTGTAACGCTAGGGTAATTAAATCGTAGTATAAAGGAACACGATCGACGAATTCCATTTCATTAGGTCCATCAGGCAGTTCATAACTGACGCTAGGTTTTGGTCGGTCTAACCAGGCAGCCGATTGTGAAAGACGCTTCTCTAAGGACCGTAATGAGGTAAAATACTGATCAAGTTTCTCGCGGTCTTCTTGCCCTATTCTTTTGTGCAAAAAATTAACATCAGACTGAACAAGATCAAGGATGCTGATGTTTTGTTTGTTTAGCTTTCTGAGCATACTCAGATCACCCTTTGGAGTGGGCTGGAATAGCATCGAAAAGAGCAGGTTTAAATCACGGATTGGAGGGATAGCAACTCCAGCAGAATTCCATGAAAGAATACTTCCTCCTCCGCTACCCGAAGTTATTTGCATAGAAGGGTAACGAGTTGCCGCTCCGACATGGGCGGCAGCTTTCTGATCAACTGTAATATTTTTTTCGGTAAGACCACGAGAATTCTTGGACAAAACTCCTGATAGAAAAGCGTGTACACCCTGGTGTCCACCGACCCCCTCAGATCCATGATCTAAACCAGAAAATATGGTAAAATTCTCACGATGTTGTTCAAGTTGCTGTATCAACTCTGGAGCGTCATAATTTCGCCCGGTTTTTTGAGGGAAAAATAACTTTGGAACGAATCCAAAGTTAGTTCCGACACAAACCATACGCTTGGGGACATCAGAGCCATTTGGCTTATCAGCCATTAGGTTCAAATGAGGAAGGGCAACCATTGCACCACCTGTACCCCGAAGGAGAGCACGACGACTTAAGGTTTTTGTAATCATGCGATTAAGTCCTTGATGACTTCTCCTCCAAATTGACTGAGCTGCTTGTACCTGCCACCATGAAAGAAGGTGAGTTTGTTGTCATCTAGTCCAAGAAGTTGTAGAAGAGTGACATGAAAATCACGGATTGGGTGAGCGACCTCCTCAGCCTGAGCACCGAGCTCATCGGTTGAACCTACAATGGTCCCCTTCTTAACACCTCCTCCAGCCATCAGAATAGTCATGGCTTTGTTGTTGTGTCCTCTACCTATGGCATAAACTCCACCTCTGCGGTTATTGTCAGGTGTTCTACCAAACTCACCCAGCCAAAGGACAAGTGTATCATCAAGCATTCCACGATCTTTGAGATCCTTAATAAGTGCAGTCATGGGTTGATCTACACTTTTAATACGAGCAGCATGTGCCCGCTCAAGATAATCATGACTGTCCCAACCTCCTGAAAAGATTTGTACGAAACGCACACCCTTCTGAACTAAACGACGCGCCATCAAGCACTGTTTCCCAAACCCAGCCGTCTCCTTTCGATTTAGTCCGTAGGCGTCCTTTGTCCTCTCAGACTCCTCTTCAATGTCGATGACCCCAGGGACCTCCATCTGCATTCGGTATGCTAGTTCGTAGCTTTGCATTCGGGCCTCCAGCTCCGCATGTTGAGGATGAAGAGCCATGTGGCGCTTGTTCAGGAAAGCAAGTTCATCGAGTGTCTGTCGTTGATGTGTTCGGCTCTTGTGCGAAGGTGAATTCAAGTCGAGAATGGGCGAGCCTTCAGGTCTTAGACGTGTCCCTTGGTACCTTCCAGGAAGAAAGCCGTTGGACCAGTTGCGTGAACCACCTTGAGGTAGAGCCAGTTCAGTCATCACAACATAACCCGGAAGGTTCTCATTAACAGAACCCAAACCGTAGTTGACCCAAGCACCAAGGGCCGGGTCTCCCCCCAGTCGACTACCTGTGTTCATGTGAAAAAGGGCCTCCGGGTGATTAAGAGACTCAGCAAAGCAACCCCGGTAGTTACAAAGTTCGTCAGCAACTTCTGGTAGGTGCTTCCATTGGTCACTCATATCGAGTCCAGATTCTCCAACTTTTCGGGAGCCGTAGGGACTACCGACAAAGAATTTGAAACCCTGTTCAAGGGTTCCAGTACGCTTGCTCTCGCTCTTATGAAGAGCATTGAGCTTGGGCTTTGGATCGAAGGTATCCACCTGACTAGGTCCCCCTTCCATAAAGAGCATGATTACATTCTTTGCCTTGGGCTCGTGCATTGGCTTTTTAGTACCACCAGAAGTCTCCTTGGCCATTAGATCGGTCATGGCGACAGCTCCGATAGAGGAAGTCAGACCGTAGAGAAATTCTCTACGTTTCAACTCGGGGATGTAATTGGAAAGCGTCATATCAATAGACATACATGAATTCGTTGGCATTGAAGAGTACGAGGCACAGATCAGCTAGGGCTCGCGTTCGAGAGTTGACCTCATATGCTTTCTTATCGGCTTTGTAATCTTTGAAGACGGGAAGGATTTCTTCATATTCAAAAGGTTCGCCGGTATTTTCCTCGACAAGAGAACGGGTGATTGAAGTGGGATAGTCTACTTTCTCAGGTTGGTGGTCTTTGTGGTATGCCCTCATTTTAATAACGTAATTCTCGAGCCTATCCCATTCATCTTTTTTGGGGACACGGGTGAAGGCCAACTGAACAGCTCTCTTTACTTGAGTACGAAGGTCCTCAAACTCTCTCTCGACGCGCAAGGCAAGGGCAATTGCCCGATCGGCCATAAGACTACTGTTGAGCAGAGTGAAGGCTTGAGGAGAGACCGATTCAGAAACTCTTT
>CAJWWL010000113.1 GCA_913048125.1 uncultured Opitutia bacterium
TTACGTTAACCCAACCTCGATTTGTTGCGGCTTGTACTGGTGTTGATGCTCTTGCCCATGCGATTGAGTCTGCAGTCTCACGTCGCAGAACTCCTTTTTCCAGCATCTACTCGCGGGAAGCATTTCGTCTTATCCAGGAGCACCTAGAGACCGTCTTAGTAAATCCTGATGATGTTATTTCTCGCGGGCAAGTGCTTTTAGGCGCTGCATATGCAGGGATAGCAATCGAGAATAGCATGCTTGGCTGTGCCCACTCTGCTGCCAATCCGTTGACGGCGCACTACGGAACAGTTCACGGAAACGCGGTGGGGCTTCTTCTCCCTCACGCCATGCGCTACAATTCAGAAGATCCTTCGGCACTTACTGAGTACGCACGACTGGCGTTGGAAAACCGACTTGTGAACCGTGATGCTACTGAAAGTGAGGCTTTTGAAACTCTCTTAGAAAGAGTCACTCAACTGCTGATCGCAGCAAGATTACCTCGCAACCTCGACGAGCTAAACATTCCAGCATCTGAAATCTCCACTCTTGCCAAAGAAGCTTCCACCCAGTGGACAGCTCAATTTAACCCAAGGAGTATCAACGCAGAAGGATTCACAAAACTCTACGAAGCTGCGTATGGCACGGCTTGCCGCCCAGCAGCAGTCAGATAAAGCATGAAGAGATCCTACAACAAGCTCCTGCCTGCTCTTGTTCTCCTCCCGGTGATTCTTTCGAGTGCCCCTCCAGCAGACAGTTGGCCTATGCATCGCGGAGATCAGAATCTCCAAGGTATTGCCACAGGCAAACTCCCGGATAAGCTAAAACTCCTCTGGACATTTCAAGTGGAACGCCCAAAGCGCAGTGATGGCACGGCTGGTCTACAGCCCGGAATAAAGGCCTCTGCCGTTGTACACAAAGATAAGGTTTTTGTTGGTGACGACAATGGAACGTTTCATGCCCGTGAACTCATCACTGGAAAGGCGCTATGGACCTTTAAAGCCGAGGACGCGATTGAAGGAGCGGCCCTGATTCTAAATGATCAAATTATCTTCGGCTCAGGTGATGGTTTTCTCTACTGCCTAGACGCAAGCGGGAAGGTAGTTTGGAAATATGAAACAGCAGATCAGGTTCTTGCCGCACCCAACTGGGCGAAAGACCCCGAAAGCGATGATCTTTGGGTTCTTGCAGGAAGTTACGACGGAAGCGTGCATTGTGTCAGAGCTAGGGACGGCAAGCCAGTGTGGAAATACTCAACCGACAATTTCGTTAATGGTAGCCCCGCGATTGCCGGCAATAAGGTGATATTTGGTGGTTGTGACACATATCTCTACGTGTTGGATTTGGCGACAGGAAAGGCATTGGAATCAATTGAGGCAGACGCTTACATCGCGTCATCTGTTGCTGTCAGTAGCGAGATTGGATATGTCGGGCATTACGACAACGCAGTTATCGCCTTCAGCACTATCTCAGGTGACATTCTTTGGAAGTACAAAAAGAAAAGTTTTCCGTACTTCTCTTCATGCGCGGTTGCGAAAGAAAAAATATTCATCGGTGGACGAGACAAGTCCATGCATGCAATCAATAGAAAAACTGGCGAAGGCCTTTGGACATTTAAAACCCGGGGGCAGGTGGACAGTTCCCCTGTGCTCTGCGATGGGAAAGTCCTTTTTGGGTCTATCGATGGAAACTTCTACAGCATAAACGCCAACACTGGTGAGGAAGTTTGGAGCTACGATGTAGGTGCTGGAATAATTGCATCGCCTGCAGTGGCGGATAGCATGGTTTTTATTGGCGACGAGAAAGGTAACCTATTCGCATTCGGCGAGTAACTTGCAAACCTAGACGCTTTTTGAATTCCAGTTTTTACAGAGATAAATTAAATTTGCGTAATGTCTGAAGACACAGAAGCCGGCAATTATTTCGTAGCTAATTATCCGCCTTTCTCATTTTGGGGAGAGCAGGACGTCGCCTGCGTAGATTCTCTGCTTAATAGTCCCGCTCCTGCCGATATTCCACTGGGATTATACCTACATATCCCATTTTGCCGCAAAAGATGCCATTTCTGTTATTTTCGTGTCTACACGGACAAGAATTCTTCCGAAATCCGCAGTTATTTAGATGCTACAATCCAAGAACTGGAAACCTATGCAGCAAAACCCTACATGCAGGGGCGGAAGCCAAAATTCGTTTACTTTGGCGGAGGTACACCTAGCTATCTCTCCGCCCAGCAACTCGCTTCGCTAACTGAGCGCATGCAGGCAATCCTCCCGTGGGATGAGGCTGAGGAAGTCACATTCGAGTGCGAGCCTGGAACACTCAACGAAAACAAGCTTCGGGCTATCCGTGACATGGGCATCACACGCCTAAGCCTTGGTATCGAAAACTTTGAGGATCATATTTTAGAAATCAACGGACGCGCCCACCGTACTCCTGAAATAATTCGTGCATACGAATACGCTCGCTCAATCGGATTCCCCCAAATCAATGTCGACCTAATCGCAGGCATGCTTGAAGAGACTCCGGAGAACTGGCAAGCTTGCGTGTCACGTACGATAGATCTCGCCCCAGATTGTGTTACCATCTACCAGATGGAAGTCCCCTACAACACCACCATCTACAAGCGAATGAAAGATGAGGGGAAACTAAAAGCTCCAGTTGCTGACTGGGCAACCAAACGCGCTTGGGTCGACTACGCTTTTAACGAACTAGAGTCTGCAGGCTACACTGTGACCAGTGCCTACACTGCTGTCAAAAATCCCGATGCGACCAAATTTGTTTATCGCGATCGGCTCTGGACAGGTTCCGACCTTCTCTCTTTGGGAGTAGCTTCCTTTGGTCACCTAGGCGGCATCCACTACCAAAACCTTGTTCATATTGGTCAATACGGAGAAGCCGTTGAAGCCAAAAAACTCCCACTTAACCGCGCGTTAATGACAACTGAAGAGGAACGCTTCCTCAGAGAATTTATTCTTCAAATGAAGATTGGAGAGGTGCGTCCTTCATATTTTCAGGATAAATTTGGAGAAGATCTTGACGCGCGCTTTCCTGACCAACTCGAAAATCTGCAGCGTAAAGATTTTCTCAAACGAGGGGACGACAACCTAACCTTAACCAGAGAAGGCCTTCTGCAAGTAGATGCTCTGCTCCACGGGTTCTTTCTCCCCCAACATGCCGGCGCCCGCTACACCTGAAATGCCTCAGACTGCAAAGGAAGCAAATGCGTTCCTCGCACCCTTAATTCGCTTCTACGAACAGGAGAGACTCGCACCGTTGAAATTTGAATTGCAGGAAGTCGAGAGTTTGCCGGAAACTCCGCGCCATCTCTTGTGCCATGCAAGAGATATGACAACGAGGCTCGAACGGCACCACCAAAGCCCAATAGGACTTAAGGCACTTTACGTTTCTCAGACCCCGGATTCCTACTTCCGCGAGGTACTGCTGTTTGCGGAAAAAACTGGAAAACCCGTCGAATATGGTGCCATCGAAATCAACACAGAAGTTTTTCCCGAAAAACTTCGCAGCGATATTCTCCAAGGCCAAAAGCCTCTTGGTGGTCTACTTCTCGAGCATAAGTTCGACTTCATCAGTAACCCTCAAACCTACTTCCGGGTGGAAAGTGACGACCATATCCAAAACCATCTTCAAGTTCCCTCCCCTTCCAAACTATACGGCCGCGCAAACATTCTTACCACATCAAGTGGTGATACTATCGCCAATATAGTGGAAATTCTTCCTGAAAGCACTTAACCGAGACTTACAACGCTATGCCAGATGCCATCATTGTCGGAGGCGGTCCTGCAGGCTCCACGGCAGGTGCCCTCCTTGCCGAAAAAGGACATGATGTCCTTATTCTCGAAAAAGAAAAGTTTCCGCGCTATCACATCGGTGAATCACTGATGCCCTACTGTTACTTTCCTCTAGAAAGACTAGGAGTTGTGGATCAGTTGATGGAGTCTGCATGCCCTCGCAAGTACTGTGTGCAGTTTGTTCGCCAAGACGGTTCACTCTCACAGCCCTTCTACTTTTTCCAGCATATGGACCACCCTGCCTCAACTACGTGGCAGGTTGTTCGTTCCGAATTTGATAAAATGCTGTTAGATAACGCTCGCAACAAGGGAGCGAAGGTTATGGAACAGACAAGGGGGAGAAAGCTCCTTAGGGACGATATCGGCCGAGTCAAAGGCGTCGAAGCCCAAGATGCGGATGGCAATATCCATATGATTGAAGCCCCAATCACTCTGGACTGCACCGGACGCGACGCTTTCACATGCACACGAGAGAAATGGCGCACAAAAGACCCTAAGCTCAATAAGGTCTCCATATGGACTTACTTCAAGGGGGCAAAACGCGATCCAGGAGCCGACCAAGGTGCCACCACCGTTGCCTATATTCCTGAAAAAGGCTGGTTTTGGTACATCCCGCTTCAGGATGATGTGGTTAGTGTCGGCATAGTTGCCGAAAAAGAGTATCTTTACCGCGACACTCGCGACCATGCTGAAATCTTCGCTAATGAAATCAAAAAAAATGCATGGATCGAGGAACACCTTTCCGAAGGTGAACAATTCGGCCAATATTGGGCTACAGGGGAATACTCTTATCGCTCTCAGTATTGCGCCACAGACGGCCTCGTCCTTGTCGGCGACGCCTTCAGTTTCTTGGACCCAGTTTTTTCCACCGGTGTTTACTTAGCTTTAAGCAGCGGAGAGATGGTCGCTGACACCATCAACGCCATTTTTCAGGATGACGGTGTATTTACAGCGGATAAGTTTGCTGACTATGGAAGCAAATTCCGTGATGCCGTTGAGACGATGCGTAAAATTGTGTACGCCTTCTACGACGAGAACTTCAGCTTTGGAAAACTAATTCGTAAGGACATGGAACTACGTGGGCCACTCACAAACTGCCTCATTGGCAACGTGGCAGATCAGGACTTCACAAAACTGTTCCAGACCATGGCTGAATTCGCTGATCTACCTGCGCCCGTTGGCTATGGCGATGTTCTCTCAGCCTAGTTCATGAAACTGCTGATTATTAGTCCCGGCACTGGCAGTTACCACTGTGGCGTCTGCATGAAGGACAACGCATTGGTGCATCAACTGCGAGACATGGGCCATGAGGCCGTTATGCTACCAATGTATCTGCCACACGTCCTTGACGAAGAACCCGCAGATGAAGAGCAGCCAATTTTTTTCGGCGGTATCAACGCATACCTACAACTCAAGTACTCCTTCTTCCGTCACGTTCCAAAATGGCTAGACAAGGCACTCGATAGTCGACCCTTACTTGGTAAAATTGCCAAGGCTCAAAAAGGAAGTATGACTGCAGGAAAAGAAGTCGGGGCGATGGCCCTTTCAACATTCCAAGGAGTAGATGGCCCACTAGCAAAAGAGTTTCGGCATCTCGTAGATTGGGCCGTCAACAAGGAAAAACCAGATGCCATCTTCCTCTCGACCGCCATGCAACTCGGACTAGCACCTGCGATTAAGGCCGTTTCTGACATACCTGTCTTTTGTTCATTTCAAGGAGAGGACACTTTCCTTGAATCCCTAATCGAACCATATCAGAGCCAAGTCTGGGAGGTGATGCACACGGCATCTTCCCATATTGAACGCTTCCTTGCACCAAGTGAGGCGTTTTTCAAATACATGGCAGAAAGACTCCAAATTGGGGAAGAAAAGGTTTCTATAATTCCCAATGGGATTAACCTCGACGGATACAGTCCCCCTGTTGAGGCTCCGACCCCTCCAAAAGTCGGATTCCTTGCCCGTCTCAATTACCTTAAAGGGCTAGATCTTCTGGTAGAGGCCTTCATAATTCTTCACAAGACAGACAAAATTCCTCTTGAAACCCAGCTTGATATTGCTGGCACAACCCTTCCCGACGACCAAAAGTTCATCGACGAGCAAATCACAAAGCTAGACTCGGCAGGACTGGGCCAAAAATACAGAATACGCCAAAACATATCACGTGAAGAAAAAATTGAGCATCTAAGGGGCCTCACTGTACTTAGCGTACCGGTTCGTTATCCAGAAGCGTTCGGTTTGTATACAATCGAGGCCATGGCCGCTGGTGTCCCAATCGTACAACCCAACCACGGAGCCTTCCCTGAAATTATTGAACACACTGGCGGTGGAGCAACGTACAATTCTAATAACCCAGAAGCCCTCGCAGATGCACTAAAGCCCTGGCTCAATGACCCTGAACTTTCCTACCAAACAGGAATCCATGCCCATCACGCCATAAAGTCAAAATACAGCATCAAAAAACACGCAGAACAAATTCTTAAAGTCTGTTTTACCTAATAAGAGAAGTTTGTTCTCAGGAATGTATCCAAAAGATAACAGCTCGGAGATAACACTCATAATCACCCAAACTGCCCAATGACCACTTACACGACAACAAGACAGGTTGAATTTTCCGAGACCGACATGGCAGGTATCATGCACTTCGCAAATTTCTACCGTTGGATGGAAAATGTAGAGCATGAGTTTTTCAGATCCATGGGACTATCCATCCATACCGAACTTGATGGACAGCATATCGGCTGGCCTCGCCTTGAATCGACCTGCAAATTCAAGAGACCACTCAAGTTTGAAGAGATCGTAATCATTGACCTCTCCATCGAAGAGATCACCCAGAAGACTGTAACCTACAAATTTGAATTTAAGAAGGAATTGGATGGCGAAACATTACGCGTTGCACAGGGTCAAATGACTACAGTTTGTGCCACTGTCGAACCATCTACTGGTAAACTTGCGGCCATCCCAATACCTGAGCTCATTAGAAATAAACTACTGCCCTAAATGCACCACACGAGAATCACGCTGTTATCTAAAATCTAAGGATTCATTTCCGGATCCCCAAAAGGATCGTCTAAAGCAAATCGACTTTCCACTCGCCAAAAGTCACTCTGAACACAAATTTACTACCTGAATGTCAACCAAGACAAATAACATGCAATACCTACCATTTGCACTACTCACTGTGGTATGCTGGGGCGTTTATGGCGTCTGCATGCATATTGGTTCCGTAGGGATGAAAAATCCAGAACATGGCCGTCTGATGGCATTTATCTGGGTAGGCATAGCCTATTTTCTAACTGCGATTATCGCACCCATAATCATCTTCAAGATCAAGGGCGGTCCAGTCGAATTCTGGAACTACCCAGCCAAGGGTTGGCAATGGTCACTATTCGCTGGAACTTTAGGAGCAATAGGCGCTTTGGGAGTTTTACTGGCATTCGGCAAGATGCCTTCACCAGCCTACGTACCAGTCATCATGTCCATCATCTTTGCTGGTGCACCCATCGTAAATGCGGTAGTCAGCACTACCAAGGAAGGTAACTGGGCGCATGTCAAAGCACCATTCCTTATTGGAATAGCTCTTGCCGCCATTGGTGGCTACCTAGTTACCAAGAACGCCCCAAAGCCTCCACCGACCGCAAGCGCACCATCTAAACACTGAGGAGCCTCTACGATGGCCAACTCCGCGCCCATCGCTCAACAACAGCTCCAGAAGCTCCGTGCAATTATCGGAGACTCACTGTCAGGCAATAGCTTTCAGAAAGCAAAACTTGATGGGACAGGCATTGGTGAAGACTTAAATAGCCTAGAATTTTTTTCCTTAAATTGTCCCTTCACCACGAAGGATGAACTCTGTGCCGACCAATTGGAGCACCCTCCGGGCGGCACTAACTTCACGTTTTCGTCTGATTGTTATACACGCTTTTGCCGAACCAGTGGGACCACTGGTCAGCCTCTTACCTGGCTTGATACCGAAAATGACTGGCAGTGGATGCTTGATAGCTGGAAGCAGGTATTCCGAGCAACTGGAGCAGAACCCGGCGACCGTGCATTTTTTCCTTTTTCCTTTGGGCCCTTCCTTGGCTTCTGGACCGCCTTTGAGGCTGCTCAACAATGCGGCATACTTGCTATCCCGGGAGGCGGTATGGGGAGTAAAGAACGGCTTGAACTCCTGCTCCAAAACATGGCAAACATCCTCTGCGTTACCCCAACCTACGCGGTCCGCCTTGCCGAGGCTGCGGATGAGCTTGCCATTGATCTCAAAGCTAAATCCTTGGTTCGTACTATAATTGTGGCGGGTGAACCCGGCGGCTGTATCCCACAGACCCGTGCACGCATAGAATCCCTATGGCCAGAGGCACATGTCTTCGACCATCACGGCATGACGGAGACAGGCCCTGTCACCTACCAACTGCCAGATGAACCTAACAAGCTAAGAGTTATTCAGGAAGCCTACTACGCCGAAGTCCTCGATCCCAAAAGTCTAAAGCCAATAAATGAAGGTCAAACTGGGGAACTCGTCTTGACTACACTCGGTCGCACAGGGAGCCCCCTTCTGCGTTACCGCACTGGAGACCTAGTGTGCCCCCGCTTCCATGGTGAAGAACTCATCCTAGAAGGTGGGATCTTAGGAAGAGTAGACGACATGGTGATAATCCGTGGCGTAAATCTATATCCCAGCGCAGTTGAGGCTGTCCTGAGCCAGCTTTCTGGCATTGCCGAATACCGCGTATACATCGACAAGACTTCTGCTCTCCCTGAAATTCGACTTGAAATAGAACCGACCCCCGATGCCTCAGCCAACCTAACTGAACAAGCAGCTGACTTACTCCGTAATCATTTCCTTCTTCGCATCCCAGTCGAATTGGTTCCCGCCGGCTCATTGCCCCGTTTCGAATTGAAGGCAAGGCGCTGGGAAATAAACCAATGAATTGAAATTTCAAACCATGATAAACCTATCAAAAGTCAGCAAGTCTTACGAAGGTCCGACAGATGGCGAACCCTTGAACGTCTTCCAGAACGTTAACCTCGAACTAGCCAACGGATCCAGTGCCGCGATAGTTGGCCCCTCCGGGTCAGGGAAGAGCACATTGCTAAATATCGTCGGCGCGCTAGATAAGCCTACCTCAGGACTCGTTACTGTGGACAACCAGAACGTCCCAGAATTAACACCCCAAGCGGCGGCTTCTTTCCGTAATACCACTGTAGGTTTCATATTTCAACTACACCATCTACTTCCCCAGTGCACAGTGCTGGAAAACGTACTAGTACCTACACAGGCTGGCCACACGAAATCCGTACACCGTGGAGTCTTGAATCAACGTGCAAGAGAACTCCTCCGAGCAGTAGGCTTGTCACACAGGGTTCAGCACCGCCCAGGAGAACTCTCAGGTGGAGAACGCCAAAGAGTTTCGGTAGCCCGCGCACTGGTCAACAAACCAAAACTCCTTCTAGCTGATGAACCCACTGGTGCCCTCGACCGTGAAAACTCAAACAACCTAGTGGAGATCCTACTTAATCTCCAGAAAGAGAACGATCTGACTCTCCTAGTAGTGACGCACTCGCAATCTGTCGCTGAACGCATGGATCAAGTCTTTCATCTAGAAGATGGAACACTGAGGCTACAAAAATAAAGCTACCGATGCTTCGCCGAAATATAGTCTATTTTTGGAAGCAACACGTAGGGGTTGTGCTTGGAGCATCCCTATGTACGATGGTGCTTGTAGGAGCACTATTGGTAGGTGACTCAGTTAAACACTCATTAAGAGGAATGGCTGAATACCGCATCGGGCAAGTGGACATGGTCCTTTTTTCTGAAGATCGTTTCTTCAGACAGGAACTAGCAGACGAACTTGATAAAAAGCTTAAAGCCACAGTAGCGCCTGTTTTTATCCTACGGGGTTCAATCAGTAATCCAGACGCAGATGAGGAGGCTGGTGAAAAATCTAGAGTTCCCAACGTTCAGATCCTCGGAGTTGATCCACGGTTTTTCCAGCTCTCCCCCAGTGGTCAGGATATGCCGCTTGAAGATGGCCAAGTTCACATCAATGAAACACTCGCACAAACACTTGGTATTGGAGAAGGCGCTACGCTGAATCTACGCCTCGAAGAACCCGCCCTATTTTCAAGGGATGCTCCTCTCTCTGGCACTAGCGACAAGGTAGCCCGCATTAGCCGCCAAAAGGTATCCTCAGTGCTAGGGCCCGAGCAATTCGGCAACTTTGCACTACATGGCTCCCAAATACCTCCTTACACGCTGATGCTTCCGATACAGACACTTCGGGATGGCATTGAAGCGCAAGGAAACCGAGCAAACCTACTTCTACTTGGAAAGTCCTCACTTTCTAAATTTTCGACAGAAAATGCCAACCAAGCTCTAGAAAAAGCTTGGACCCTAGGAGACGCCGGCATTCAGGCCTTGGAAGTCAATAACGGCACACATTGGTCGCTTCGCTCAGGCAGCATATTTATCAACCCAGTTCTCGAAGCGGGGTTTCGCGAAGCGGGCTCCGGTTCATCCGCTGGCGTCCTTTCCTACCTAATCAACTCCTTTGAATCTGGCGAGAAGTCAGCACCCTACTCATTTTCAGCTGCTTATGAGAACGGTGCAGCCTCAGGACTACCCGATGACCTCGGAGACGACCAAGTGGTTGTAAATCAGTGGCTCGCAGACGATCTAAATCTAACATCTGGCTCAGAGCTAACCCTAAAGTATTTCGTCCCTAAAGGCCGCCGTGAACTCAGTCAGGCAGCAACCACCTTCAAGGTTCACAGTATCCTTCCCATGCAAAGCGTGCGCGCGCGCGGACGGCCGTAGGTGAGGGGGGATGGGGGTGTGGAGCGCGCGGGAGTGGCAGCGCGGCCGCCAGCGCGGGCATCGCCGGCACCTCGATGCAGTGGTACCGCTTGAGCCGCGGGTGGAACTGCGCGAGGTACATGGCGTGGATCTGCACGCCGTAGTTGCGCGCGAGGACGGCGGCGTAGAGATTCTGCTGGACGGCATAGTGGTAAAAGGCGGTGTCCGG
>CAJWWL010000114.1 GCA_913048125.1 uncultured Opitutia bacterium
TAAGGAGAGTCGTGGTATCCGATTCGGTCATCGGCTATGCAACAGACCTTATTCGGGCGACGCGTATCCGTCAGGAGTCTTCTCCCGAATTTGTCCGGGAAACGGTCTCTTGGGGAGCAGGTCCTAGGGCGAGCATCAACCTCGTGGTTGCTGCGAAGGTTCGGGCGGCGATCAACGGTCGTTATCATGTAGGAGTGGAGGATATTCGCTCTGTGCTTCATCCGATTCTTCGCCACCGCATTATCACAAATTTCACAGCTCAAGCCAAGGGGCTTAGTAGTGACGATATTATCACTCAAATCATCGAAGCCACACCTGTACCTGGCCAAACTTCTTGATGAGGGACGACTCGACAGTCCTTGATGCAGATTGCATTGATGCCGCCACTTTGGAGGAGGTTGCTGGACTGGAGCTGGTCGCCCAAGGAGCGGTCGAGGGAGCTCGAATTGGCCGTCATCGGAGTTTCCTCTCCGGCTTAAGTACGAATTTCACCCATCACCGGGCCTATGTTCCAGGGGATGAAATACGCCATGTAGACTGGCGGGTCTACAGCCGCTCGGAGCGTTATTTTGTTCGGAAATATGAAGCGGAGACTAACTACGAGGCTTACTTGCTCGTCGATGCGAGTGCCTCCATGACTTTCGCGGGAAGCAAGGGTGTCAGCAAACTCGACTACGCCAAACGTTTAGCTGCTACCTTGGCCTATCGAATCGTCGAAGACCGTGACTCTGCAGGCCTTGCCATTTTTGATGATGAGCTTCGAGGGATGGTTCCTCCGAAGGGATCAAAAAGTCTCTTAGTGGATTTGGTTAGGGAATTGAACAAGGCAGAACATCCTCCTCGCACGAATACTGGTCATGCTCTGGCTCAGATTGCGGGTAGGATGAAGAACCGAGGTTTTGTCATTTTGATCAGCGATCTTCTCACAGATGAAGACGAATTTCTAAGTGGTATTCATCAGCTTGTTTGTGCTGGGCACAATGTGATCGTTTTCCAAGTCCTTGATCATGATGAACTTACGTTTCCATACGATGAGACCACACGTTTTATCGGTCTCGAGTCAGATGACGAACTAGCTACCGAACCGGATCGTTTACGTCAGCAATACCTTGATGCATTGGGCGCATTGATTGACCGATACCGCATCGAGTTGGGCAACGTAGGAGTCGACCACATTCTTGTAGATTCTAGCGAGCCTGTTGGTTCTATGTTAGCCTCCTATCTTTCTGCAAGATCCCAAGCCCGAGTCTAGATGCGCTTTATTGTCAGCTTGTTTTTTTTAGTAGGATTGGCGGTTGCCAAGACGGAAACCGTACTTCTTTACAATGGTAAGACTTTAGCAGCCCAATCGGTCTACTTTGATTCCGAAGGTCAGCTTTGGGTTGATGGTCAAAGCTACAAGCAGTCGCAAATTGCTCAATGGCTAACCTCCCATCCAGCGACTGTAGGAGCGGTCCATGGCGTACGCTTTCGTGATGGTCAATTGTCTCTTGGAACTTTGGTTTCAGCCGATGCCAAGTCCATATCCCTGAGAGCTGAGCCATTGGGTCGGGTGGTCAACATCCTGAGGTCTGATATCGCAGAGATTATTTTTCTTCGGCGTGAGCATAAGGCCTCTCGTGCCAACCTGCCTGAAGGTTCTGACATGGGATGGCTCCTGCGACCAGGCGTTGATCCTGTGCCTTGCAAACTTGATGGTGTTGGCGGGGCGAAGGTCGCTGTCTCAACTAAGATCGGCCAGTTCCATCTTCCGCTCGATACTCTGGGACGTTATGTAATGACTCACTGGAATAAAGCTCCGAATACCGATGTTGTCGGATGGGAGATTGGCTTAACGGATGGCTCCGTTTTTCACGGAAAACTGTCCGGTGGTGAAGGGAAAGTTACCCTGCAAGTCTCAGATCAATCTGCTTTTACAGTTCCGCTTAATGCGATCCGTTACGTCAGGAACCGGGAGGGGGTCGACTGGTTGCCGCTTTGGAAATCTGGTAAAGCCTTGGTGGATGGTCTCGGACAGTCAGAATTATCAGACTCGGCTTTAGGAGTATATCTTTCTCTTGGAGAAGCGTTAACCCTTCCTGCATCGGTGGTCGGAGAATTGCGTTTAAATGGATTTATGACCCATAATTACTCAGGGAGACTTATTATTTCTCAGAGTGGCAAGGAGTTAGATAGTCAGAGTCTTTCCGGTGACTTATCTACACTCACCCTTCCTATTCGAGAAGTAGGTGTCCTGACCTTTCGGATTGAGAGTAGTCAGCCCTACGCAACAGCTATACTCAGTGATCTTGCAATTTTTGGAAAGGATACTCAGTGAATGTGCTGAACTCTTTGCCCCTATGGGGAGGGCTTGCCGCTCTTGGGGTCTCAATTCCGGTTCTCGTACACCTTCTCAATAAATCCCGACCCAAAAAGATTCCCTGGGCGGCGATGGAGCTGCTCCATCGAACTTCCCAGCAACGAGCCCGAAATATCAAGCTCGAGGACTTGTTCATTATGCTTCTTCGCTGCGTTGCGTTGCTCCTTGCTGCTTTTGCGATGATGCGTGTTGTCTTCACGAACGATGGCACATTTTTTTCTGGTGCTCCCCGAGAACTGATTATTGCGATCGATGGTTCCTTCAGCATGAACCACGGTCAATTTCAAAGCCGTTTTGACCTTGCCAAAAAGCATGCTTTCGAAGCCGTGAAATCTCTTCCTTCTGGAAGCAAGTTCTCCATGGTCGTAATGGGTGGGGAACCAGATGTGATTTTTCGTCATAGTGACCCTGATCTTGATACCTTGGAACAGCGTCTTGATTCGCTCAAAGTCCATCCTGTCGCTCTTTCATTGGACAACGCTCTCTCCGCGGTAGAATTCTTGCTCGACGAGTCGGATCTTGCCAACAAAGAGGTCCAGTTCCTCACCGACGGACAAAAGCAAACCTGGGAAAGTCTCTCTCTCGCAACTCTCGACCGTTTTGCGGAATTGCAGAAGATGGCTGCAATTTCAGTTGTGCCGCTCTCTGATGGTTCTTTTGAAAACCTTTCTGTCTCTGCTCTTCATGTTGTCTCCGGAGTGCGTCGAGTAGGAGGATTTGTGAGCCTCTCCGCTATGGTTACAAATCACGGGCAACGCCCCGCTTCGACCTCTTTGCGACTAGACCATGGCGACCAGAACATTGAAGTCCAAACTGTGGGTCCAGTCGAGTCAGGTGAAAGCCAGCTAGTCCGTCTCAGCGCTCAGCTCGATAGCTCTGGTTCCAATCGCTTTAAGGTATCCATTTCCCCAGACAATCTCGCCGAGGACAATATCGCCTATCTTGCAATTGAAGTACCAGAGAAATTGAAGATGCTGATCATTGAAGGCAAAGATCGTGAAGCTCGTTATCTCGAGCTCGGGTTGCAATTGCAGCGTAGTGGTTATTCGCGTGGTTTGAACCATGCCACCTTTCCGTCTACCTCCGTTCGTACGCAAGATATCGAAAGTGCAGATATCATTGTGCTCGCCAATGTGGGTGACCTTTCTGAAGACAACCTTGAGAGCCTCGTGGAAAGCGTCCGAGCCGGCTCTGGGCTTATGGTCTACGCTGGGGACCAAATGGATGAGTTTGCCGCAGAAAGAATCTTGGGCCAGCTCATGCCTTTGAGTTTCGAGGCCACTATCAATCCAGATTCAGGCCAAAGTCATCAGCTTCAAGTCTCTGCGCAACCTCATAGGATTAGTCGGGAACTGAGCCGTTTGGAAGCAGAACTCTCCGACTGCATTGTTAAGGGATACCATCAGCTGGATCCTGGACCTCAGGCCAATGTGCTTTTGGGACTCTCAAATGGAAAACCTTTGCTTCTCACTCAACCAGCGGGAAAAGGTCACGTCGCTTTCTTTGCAACAGGTCCCAGTCGTAATTGGAGCAACTTGCCGCTTAACCCTGCTGGACCGATTCTTTTGCACCTTTTAATCGATGAACTTTCCGCTACTGGCATTCCTCGTGCATTTGAAGTTGGGGAATCCATGGATTTAGACGTGCCTTCAAGTAGTTTGGGGGCAAAGCTCAAATTATTACATCCTGGCGGACAGATAAGTGTTCCTCGAAGAACTTCTAGACCTACAGAAGAGGGTGGTGTCCGCCTTTCGCTTGGTGCGTCGGTCGAACCTGGGTTTTATGGGTTGGATCTGGGAGGTAATTCAGATGTCGAAGTACTTGCAGTAAATGTGGACTCCAATGAGAGTGATATAGAACTGGCTTCTGTCGATGATTTGAAAAGTGTGCTGCAAGGAACTGGGGTTCGTGTTGCTGTCAAAGAGGAGATGGTCGATGATACTCAACAGCAGACTCTCCTAGGCAGTTACCTTGCTTTGGCCGCGCTTCTTTTAATGATTGCGCAAGGTGCACTTTCAACAGAGCTGACTCGCAGGAAGCAACAGCGTACTTCGCCTATTCGTACCGGATATGGAGTCGGTGTGAACACGGATTAGACAGCAATGCTGGATTCTTTATACAGCGGTATTGGTAGACTCCTTGGAATCGAGGGGGTCAGTGGTATCCAGTGGAGGCTTGGAAATGGCCTTCCGCCGACACTTCTCGCCGCGATCCTGATAGGCGCATTATTCTTCGCATTTTGGTCTTACAGAAGAGAAAACGTTTCTCAGAGGAAGAACCTTCTAGTGGTTTTGCGCCTGTCGGGAATCTTCATCCTCTTGATTGTTCTTTTACAACCATCGGTCTCCCTGCAACACGAGGAAGAGGGTAGAAGTCGAGTCTTCATAATAGTCGACCGCTCAAAGAGCATGATGATCCAAGATGACGGCGAGACTAGCCGTTGGAATAAGGCAATCACTGCATTGACTGAAACTACCACGGGTCTTCTCTCCAAACTCGGGAGTCGTCATGAAGTGGAGTTGTTAACCGTTGGGGATCAGGTCAATTCCAGTACTACAGACACGCTTGCTGACGAGCTTCCCGAAGCTGAATCCTCGGCGATTGGACTTTCCTTGGACAGTTTGCGGGAAGAGGATCTGACAGCAGTTGTACTCCTCAGCGACATGGCTTGGAATGCAGGTGACGATCCTGTCAATATTGCCGCTAAGCTTGGGGCTCGTGGGGTCCGTGTCTTTCCTGTTCCGATCGGTCAATCCAACTCGCCGGATGCGGCAATTCTAGCCGTCCACCTGCGTGACCGTATTTTTCCGGGCGAGGAAATTCTTTTAAAAGTCCAACTCAACGCATCACCTCAGTTGGAGGGAATGTCTACGCTTTTGTCTGTTACACTTGATGGTAATCCTATCGTCCAGCAACCAGTCGTCTACAAGGGTGGGCAGCAGATGCTGGAAATTCCAATCAAAGGTCCAGAATTGAAGGGGCGGATCAAGCTCTCCTTAGAACTTGAACCTCTAGAGCAGGAAGTAACCGAAACCAACAATCGCGAGGATCGTTTTGTTACGTTTATAGAACAAAAGGTGAAGGTACTTTACGTCGAAGGTGCTCCACGTTGGGAGTATCGCTATCTTCGAACAGTACTGATGCGTGATCCCCGTCTCGACGTCAAATTCCTGATGACCGAAGGTGACCCAGACCTCGCTGACTATTCTCCCGAATATATCGGTAGTTTTCCCGTCTTGGGTGAAACCGCAGCCGATTTTGACCTCGTGATTCTTGGGGATGTTCCTTCGAGCTATTTTACCCAACAACAGATGGAGTGGATGGTACAGCAAGTCAACCGACTTGGGGGATCCTTGCTTATGCTAGGTGGTTCGCTCCACGCACCTCAAACTTACGGAGATTCACCTATAGCGCCCCTCCTTCCAGTGAAGATCGAAGGAGATTCTTGGGAAGTCATCCCCAACGATGTGGTGATTTCCCCCACGGAGGAAGGTCTTTCCGGCAAGATCGCTACCCTTGGTGTTGAACAAAACTTAGCCAGAAAGCTTTGGGCACAAGTCTCTCCGCTCTATGATGCACCTCCCGTCTCTGCAAAGCCTGGTGCGAGTGTTCTCGTCACCCTAGGGCGCAAACAGGTTCAAGGGCGTCCCTACCCACTGGTGACTTGGCAGCGATATGGTACAGGGAAATCGATGTTTGTCGGGACGGAGTTGCTCTGGCGTCTTCGTAAGACTGTGGGGCGCCAGCATCACGAGAAGTTCTGGTCAACTACGATCCAGTTCATGGCCCTCTCTAGGCTCCTCGGAGGAAGTGGTCGAATAACTCTTGAAGTTGATGGCACTCGATATGCTTCTGGAGAATCAGTACGCCTTCACGCTGATGTTCTTGATGACTATCTTGAGCCTGTCTTAGCAGATGATTATGCCGTTATGGTGCGCAAGAGTGATGATAGTGAATTTGAACCTATTGAATTGGAGCTTCGACCAGCGCTCGGGTCACCTGGTTTTTTCCAAGGATATTACTTGCCTCCCAGTTCTGGCGATTACGAAATTAAGGCCATCGGGTCAGATGAATCACAGGCGAACATTGCTCGATTTTCTGTGTATGAGGAGTCCATCGAAATGCGTCGCCCTGAAATGCGGATCGATACTGCTGAGCAGATCGCCATTCAGTCATCTGGAGAAGTAGTACCTGTGGAAGAAATTGTCTCACTGGCAGAGAAAATTGAACAACGTCGCCCCCGTTACCAGAGGGAGATTTCCATTAGAGTTTGGGACCACCCTGCTCTTTATCTCCTATTGTTGCTGGTGGCTGGATGGGAATGGTGGCTCCGTCGTAGATTAAGGTTGGTTTAGGAAGGTAAATGAATAAGCACCAACTCAAAACTGACCCATTACACTCCAGGTTGATGAAAGCGTGGAGAAGCGAACATTTGCTCATCCATTTAGGCGGAATCTCGTGGCTAGTCATCTTAGTGATACCGATTCTTATCGGTCTGTTTGCCCTTGACCGGATGCTTCTTCTTCCACTGCAAGCCCGCTTCGGGTTGTTGGCTTTGGCGGTAGGAGTGTGTGTCTGGAAGATCTACAATCTTTGGTTTTCAAGACTGCAACCTTATGACGGGTTGGTATGGGCGAGCCGAGTCGAGCAAATCTTCCCTGGTCTGAATTCACTTCTTGTCAATTATGTAGAACTCGTCCGGTCCTCACCAGCTGCGACCGGTTCGAAGGAGTTGTATCGAGTGGTCAAGACCCAAGCCCTCGATGCTGCTAAGTCTTTAGACTTTCAGAAGACTGTCGATTTTCGAGAGTTAAGATCTCTGATGAACTGGGTCCTTATCGCCTTAGTCGGATTTTCAGCTATGCTCTGGCTTTTCGGCGATTCTATGAAGTTGGCTGCTCAACGTTATCTCGGGGCCAACCTTCCTTATCCAACCGCAACTCGCTTGGTATCAATTCCTCAAGAAAAGACAATCGCAGAAGGCTCAGATCTGATTCTCACCGTTCAGGCAGAGGGGCAGGTTCCTGTGCAAGGCTTCATTCATCTACGCAGTCAGGGTAGCGAATCCTGGAGAAAAATCGAATTGCTCAGAGAAGACCCTAGGAACTTTCCCTATTCCATGAACAATGTGGACGAAAGTTTTGAATATTTCTTCGAAATTGGTGATGCGTTCTCCCACAGCATGGAGAATCCCGGAATCGTGAAGGTAGTCTCTCCGCCTAGAGTGATTCATCAAGAGCTCACCGTGACTCCACCTAAATATACTGGATTACAACCTTACACCTTGGAAAACTTAGCTGTTACAGTTCCATCAGGATCGGAACTTGTTTGGGTTACTGAAATGAGTTCGCCTGTTTCTCATGCGCGGCTCATTGGTCCGAACCAATGGGCACAGGAAGGAAGCATTGATGAGGAGGGGACTTCTCTGCGCTTCTCATTTGTTGCGCAATCCGCAGGAATGTACCAGCTTCAAGCCAAAGGTACCACTCTAGGGTTACAGGCGGAAGATCTCATGTATAAGCTCAATCTTCGAGAAGATTTAGAACCTCGCGCCTCCTTGATCGCCCCGGGCACCAGCATAAAAGCCACAGCCAATAAATCCCTCAGCCTGACAGTACGCGCTTCGGATGACTATGGTCTCAGTGAGTTCGCCATTCTCTATCGAGTTAACGGTGCGGAGAATCAGCAACGGATTTCCTTGGGTGTACCACCTCTCAATGACAGCCAAAGAGATTTGGGTGCTCCACGCTCTGGAACTTGGCCGCTTCAATGGAATATACCTGATGATATTCCCAACCTTCGTGGAGGTGATTTTGTCGAGGTCGCCATCGAAGTCATTGAAGTCGCTGGAGATAAAAAAGAAGCTCGTAAGGCTGTGACTCGGACTTGTGCCATCGAGATTCTTTCGCTCTCAGATTACCAAGCCTATATAACTAGTCGTTTTGATACCCTTCAAAACGATCTAGCTGATGCCGAACGGCGGGAGACCCTGATCAGGCATGCCATTGAATCCTCTATCAAACGATCTCAGGATATCCAGAAATGAAAAAGATTTTATACTACATACACGTTGCTGCGTTTGCCATCTGGATCCCAGCGACCGATCTTGGTGCTCAGAGAGAAGTGGATCGTGATATCCTTTCTCAGTCACGTTCTCAGCAATCTGTCGGCAGGTCCGTACAAACGACCATCTCTGACTTGGGAAATTTAATTGCTGACCTCGAGAACAACGGGTTACTCGAGGATACAATGGTGGCAAAAATGCGCTCTGCACAAGAGGTCTTAAGTTCAATAGGTAAAGACAGTATTCCTGAAGCCACTGCCAAGCTACGTGCGGCAGCACTCAGTGCTGTTGGTCGTACAGAAAACCTTACCCAGGCGACGAATGAAATCGATAGTATCCTCAAGGAGTTGAAGAAGACCGCAAGGGATGTGGGGGATGAACAAAAGCGTTCTGCTTATGGACAAATCCTTTCCCAGCTCCTTACTCAAAATCAGGATCTTCAAGACCAGACACAGAAGTGGGGCGAGGAGCAGTTAACCGATCCCGAACAATCTGGCGATACTCGTGATGAGGTGATGGAAAAGCAATCCCATGTCGAATCTCAGTTTGATGCTCTCAAGCAGATGCTCGACAATGAAATTGCCTTCCAGGAAGACTCTTCTCTCAAGGATGAACTGCAGAATGTTTTGGATGCCCTAGAAGGGCAGAAGTTTGAGGAATTCGAGGGCAACTTGCCGCAGGATATGCAACAGGATTTTCCGCAGTTTGAACCCAGCGATAACTTGAACCCTCCTCCACTGTCGCTACCAGAAACTAGTCATATTCCTCCTTCTTCAGAATCTAATAATCTCCAAGCCCAAACTGCCAATTCTGAAAGTCATACGAAATTTGAGCCTAAGGACCCAAGGCAATCCTCAGTCTCCGATGAGAAAAATAAGTCTGAACCCGCTTCAAGGACCAAGGTTGATTCTGGCACCCAAAATCAGCCAGATTCTAAGTCGGAGAAGAAAGATCCTAAGAGGGATAATCCAACTGACAATAAGACAATCCACAAGGATCCAGTTGATCCAAGCAAGAAGGATGATTCCAACGGAAAACCCACGCAGAAGAACGGTTCTCAAGTAGATAAACCTACTGATGCTAAGCCCAAGGATTCCATCTCCAAGCCTGAGAAGGAAAAGGGTCAAGTCGACAAAGCCGGGGAGGGTAAAGAAAACCAACCCAAGGATCCTAATACTTCCACGAAACCTGTGCGCAAACCTGTGGTCGAAAATAACAAAGGTGAAAAGCGCGAAGAGCCTTCACGGAAACCTGATAATCCTAAAATGGCAGGAACTCAAACCAAGGAGAATAGAAATCCCAAGGATTCCACTCCTGAGGGGGAGGAAGCAAATCCCAAGCGAACAGACCAAAAGTCTGGTAAGACGAAAGACCTCCCTAAAATAGCTCAGGAAACTCAAGGGAAAAAGGAAGAAAAATCGCCTTCTCAAATAGACTCTAGCTCCAAGAAAAAGAACAAGGTGCCATCTGCTGAAAAGTCATTGGAAAAGAGTGGAAAAGCCATCACGGCCAACGATGCTGGCACTGCTCTGGATGCCCAGAAGGAATTTCAGGAGCGCCTATCCAAAGCCTTGGCTGCAATGGGATCGGCAATGGCTCAAAATTTACAACTGGAAGGCTCCTCTGAAGGAAATTCGCCAATGGGGGCATCCTCAATGACTTCGCTTCCTTTAACTCCGCCATCTTTAGATTCTTTCTCTGGTATGGCCTTTGGCAGTGAGTCCAGCGGTAGTGAGATCGGTGATGCCGACTTGGATGCGCTCTTGAGCGGAGAGGATCCCGAAACTCAAAGTGGTTCGGGCGAAGGTGAGGGGCAATCTGCCAAAGGTGACGAATCCCCAGTTGCAGCAACTGGCTTGCCTTCAGGCGTTCCATCTCCTCCACAAGGAGGCGGAAAGCCACAAGGGGGAAGTCAGAAGGAGAAAGGGAAACCGGGCAATCCCAACCCAAAGATGCCTTCGCCAGGAAAGGGAGGCGGATCAAAGGCGGCTTCCCTTGGGTCCGCAAATCCCTTTGCCCCACCAATGAATATGCCTGGAGCTGGTGCCCCTGGAGAGGGGAGCGGGACTTCGACAGCGATGTTCGACAAACCGCATGGTACCCATTTTGAAACCACGGCGATCAAGGGAGGTGGTGGCCCGGTCAAGGGAATTTACCAGAAAACCGAGCAGTCGAGGCGTAACCTCGCTGAGGTTGCTCGTCAA
>CAJWWL010000115.1 GCA_913048125.1 uncultured Opitutia bacterium
CATGAAGCGATGCAAAAATTGATAGCTGAAGAGCTAGAAGCCAACGAATCCTTTGTAATACTGCAGAGGCAGCTTCATACAGCCCAGCAATTGATCTACCAGCACAACGGACAAAGGACTGTTTGACACCGAGTCAGAACTGACAAAATTAGTTTTTTTAATACAATATTTAAGCGCGTAAGCTTACAAAATCTTTAATCCAAAACCTCCAAGATACCATGTCCGATCTCCTAATTCCTTTGATATTCATAGGCGGAATCTCAATTATTGTCGTTTTTTTGGTCATCGGCATCTACAACAAACTTGTCACCCTCAAGAACGCCTTTGAAAACGCTTTTTCGCAAATCGAGGTACAGCTTAAGCGCCGGCATGACTTAATTCCTAACCTGATTGAAACCGTCAAGGGGTATATGAAGCATGAGCGGGAAACTTTGGACGCAGTTGTAAAAGCCCGCCAACAGGCAGTCAGTGGTCTCAAAGCTGCCTCTGGTGATCCTGGTAACGCCGCTGCTATCGCCCAACTCGCCGGTGCCGAAGGTCTTCTAGGTGGTTCACTTGGCCGTCTATTTGCCCTCGCCGAAAATTACCCCGACCTGAAGGCTAACCAAAATATGCTTCAGCTTCAGGAGGAACTCAGTTCTACCGAAGATAGGGTTGCCCTTTCGAGACAAGCCTTCAACAATTCAGTTACCGAATATAACACCTACAAACAGACTTTTCCGCCTGTTGTATTCGCCAGCATGTTTGGCCATACTAATGACGCCGCACTTCTTGAGTTTGATTCCGAAGAGATAAAGGACGCGCCAAAAGTATCCTTCTAGTGGTTAATCATAGATGGGATTAATTGGGGGATTAAGGAACTTCTAATAAGCTACAGGACGGTAACGAAGACCACGCAGTTTAGGAATATAGCTCTTTAGAAACCAACCTCCAACAAGCTTTCCTCCATCCACTTCGATAAAACCCAATTCATAGGTTTTTAGAAAGCGAGCTTCATTTCGAAGCCCTTTAAGAACATCTTCCGATGGATGCTGTTCAAGGTAGGCCATCTGTTTTTTATGATCGGTAGCAAAGGTCTCAGGACTTGATATCTCACCTGCAGCAATAATTTCGGGACTTTGTTGAAGTAGGATGTCCTTATTGAAAGCAGCATGGTTCTTTCGACCTTTTCTGTCTCCCGCGGCATGTGCCATAATAGAATTATTGAGGCCCATCATGTCGATAACCTCGCCTTCGTAAGCAAGTGCAATCGCACCAGCGGCAACAACACCCAAGGATGGACGCTCATTTGCAGCAAAGGTTCGGTTCAAAAGCACCCCCAAGGCGCGGTCTCGCTCAACAATGGTAAACTCAGAGCGAATTCTGTGGCTAGAACTTAGCCGAAACCATGCATCCGCAGGCAGAATAAGGAATAAAACAAGCCCAAGAGCAGGGATGGCAACGCGCCAACTCCAAGGCAGGTTTAAGCGCTGACTGAGAATTGGACCGATAATGAGGAATAACGGCAAAGGTAACAAAGGCCACACCACTTGATAAAAGCGGAACATAGAAAAATGGTCGCCTCCAACCAATACCGGAATGCTCCCTCCCACTAGCAAGACCACTGAAAGCAGTCCCACCGTAATATCTGAAGGAGTCTCCCCACGCATCTGTAAACTAGCGGAGCGCATCCGCCAGATTACGCAGCGACATAATTTCCATGCACCGAATATCGCCACAAGGGTAAACAAGGGGACAAGCCAATTGGAAAGCTGAAAGCGCACTAGGTACTTGCCACCTTCAAGCAGATTGTAAAATCGATCTGGGGAGACCTTGGCATAGTAAGTGTTGGGAAAGGGATAGCCAAAGTAGTAGAGCCTAAAGGTAAACAACCCGCCCACGGTAAACAAGCAGGCAAGGGCTGGCAAAGAAACAGCTTTAAATGAACGTAGCAATCCTCCGCCTCGAAGCCATATCCCGACAAACGAACCTAAACCTAAAACAGCAGCCCAAAGCATCCCCTCGGGGCGACTCAGGATTACCATTACCAAAAGTATCGAAAAGAATAGTCGTGTGCGTAAGGGCGGCAAATCCTCATCTGAATGTTCTAGCATGAGTAAAGTCGCGAATATAGCTACTGCCGTCCACAAACCGTTTTCCATGAGGCTGATGGTAGTCCAGATCACAAGAGATGGTGAAGCCAACGACCAAGCCAACAACAAGAACCCACCAATACCCAAAAGAGGCTGGACTGGCTGACCAGTTCGCTGGACCATCCATTTTCCACCAAAGCTTATCAAAGCTGTGAGGGCGGAAGCCATAAAGACTAAGTTCACGAAAAGGATAGTTGGCTCAGGGTTGCCAGGTAACTTGTAGATGACTCCTAGCAAAAGAGTCCAAAGCAATGAGGAGAAACCTTCGACGCGCTCACCTCCAGTATTGTAGACCAGCCCGTTACCCTCAGCTAAATTCTTAGCGTAAACAAAGAATATATTAGCGTCATCAACACCGATGTTATCAGTGTCCAGCAAGTGAAGGCTAATGCTGGCTAGGGCGAATAGGATGCCTAACAGAGCGAGAAATATGACCGCATTTCGCAAGGGAGGACAATTCTGGAGTTTAGACCGGTGGGGAAAGATTGGCCCAAGGGTTCCCACAAATAGTTGGGTTAGATAGTGTACCGGATGTGTAGACTATGGGCTCTTTGAGGTCAGGACTTCCCTCATCTGAGAAAAATCCACTTGCTAGAAGGTAACGGGTTACGATCGGCTCGCAAAGACCTAGGTAACTGGCACGCATTTTGCCAGACATGGCCCACTTGTCGAAAATTCCATACACAGGGAGAAATAGGCTACACTTGGCTAGGCGCTCCCGAACGTAGGGGTCGAGACTGCGTTGAAGTTCATCCGAAAATTGTCGAAGACTACGAGGTTCAAGATCGAGATAGTCTAGACGACGTCGGAGAACTTCTTCCACAACATCGGTACAGTCTTGCGGAGTCAGCTTAGCCCTCCACCACCAGATCAGATACACGACGGCAGAAGCGCCAACCAGAAACAAAGATCGGAAGATGAACTTACGGCGGTTCATAAGAAGAACACTAGCACAGATGTAAAAAGCCTCATGACAAGAAGCGATCAGCCGCCATCAAGGAGAGAGCAGATAGTGTAAGGGTTGGATTGGCTGGAGAAGCGGTTGGAAATACGCTACCACCGAGCACAAGCAGGTTGCGAGCAGTATGGTGAATCAGCCCCGCGTCGACTATACTGTCATTAGGGTCAACACCCATCACAGTCGTGCAAAGAATGTGACTCTCTGTCTGATTAAGACGACCAGGTACCTGAATACGTTCCACTGGCAATGGCTTAAGAAAGGATTCCGCTAGTTCTCGAACAATGGAGATACTTTTCTTAGCATAACTGGTGTCACCTTTCCAAGTTGTGGTTGGCTTTTGACCAGTAGACTCTACTGAGTTAGATGTCTCCAGAAGGTTTTCGAAGATAAACTTGAACTGCATTCGCTGACGCCAACGGCCCTTCTCATGGCGAAGATTGGGGATATTCATGGTCTCAATGAGAGCAGCAGCGCGATCGCGTCGATGATCTCCATCATAATGAAGGTAACCGTGACCGGTTATACTTGTACTACCTTGGAAGTTGTCCACCCCGTCAAGATCAGCAGTAAGAGTGATTGATGCTTGTTCAGTAAGGCATTGGCCCAACAAAGGGTGCTTGAAGCCGGATCGCTGAAGTAGCCAAGGGTTAAAAATTGCATTGGCGCCTAGTGCAACCGCCTGACCGCGGACCTCAATATCTCGATCACCCTTACGGTAAATGACACCCTTCGCATCTCCTGCCTCCATGAGAACTTGCTGGGCGGTGGCTTCGAGCTCTAAGGTCACTCGAGAATCTTCGAAAAGATGGGCCATCTCATTCTGTATCGTAAACTTAGCATTTATTGGACAGAGGCGGCAAGTGGAAGTCGCGCAACAAGGACCGCGGCGGGAAGTAGGAACTCGAGCACGTGCAGTAGGCTGAACAAAAAATCCAGTCGGGTGCCCTTTTTTTAGAATCTTGTCCGGGTCAGTAAGGTTGTGAGGTGGTTGCGGATAGGGCCTACTGCGGGGAAATGGACTGTCCTCGGAAGGACCGGAGACGGACATAAGATCCTCCACCTCGCAGTAATAATCTTCTAGGGAGTCATAACTTAAAGGCCAATCCCGCCCAACACCGTAACGACTGCGAAGTTCGAAGTCTGCAGGTAGCATCCGAGGAGTACAGGCCCACCAGCAGTTAGAACTACCTCCAAAACCTGGATTGTAGACCCAAGGTTTACGCGGGGAACGATTCTCGTAGGTATCCTGGTAGGGAATACTGGAGTTCGATCGGTTTTGAAGTTGCCAAGCATGAGTATCTCTTCGGCCAGATTCCAGTACTAGAATACGAGCATCTGGACCTAACTTCTGCAATGCTCTATGCAAGAAGAAGGTGGAGGCAAATCCACTGCCAACAAGGATAAGATCGTAGGCTTTCGAAGCCATAGAAAAACAGGTTGCAGTCAAAGAGAGGAAAATGCAAACTATACCGCTTGTATTAACCGTCCTTCTGATGAGCAAAACTGAACCGGAAACCGGCGGAAACCGGCGTAAACCACTATGCGTTGACTTAGATGGTACACTTATTCACACAGATTGTTTGTTTGAGACACTGGTCGGAGCCATCCGCACGAGTCCGCTAACACTTTTTCGAGTGCCCGGTTGGTTTCTAAAGGGGCGACCTACCTTGAAGTCAGAGCTTGCCAAACGCTTTCTTCCAGACCCAAAGCTGTTGCCCTGGAACAAAGAAGTGCTGGAATATGTGAAGCGTAAAAAAGAAGATGGGCACAAGACTGTTCTGGTGACTGCGAGCGACCAAAAAGTCGCTGAGCTTATCTCAGGGCACACTCAAATATTCGATGAAGTGGCGGCATCAGACGGGAAGACAAACCTCAAAAGCCACCGAAAGGCCGAATATTGCCAAAAGCAATTTGGCAAAGGTCTTTTTGACTACATTGGTAACGAAAGCTGTGACCTTGCCATCTGGGAGGCGGGAGGAAATGCAGTACTAGCCAATGAAGACACTGATCTCGAAGAAAAAGCCAAAGCAGTTAATCTTCAAGTTCAGAGTATAGGTCCAATCCTACCCAGTAAAACCCAAGCCATCATCCGTGCCTGCCGCCCACATCAATGGGCCAAAAACCTTCTCCTGTTTTTGCCCATCCTTACTGCGCATCTATATCAATCTGGAGAACTGCTTAGCAAAGCGGGCATCGCTTTTGTTGCGATGGGCTTATGCGCTTCTGTGGTTTATCTGATGAACGACCTCCTTGACTTGGAAAGTGACCGAGCCCACGACACAAAGAAAAATCGTCCGTTCGCATCGGGAAACCTACCTCTTCATGTTGGGATTATCCTAATGCCCTTGCTGTTTTTAATCTCATTCGCTCTGGCATATTTTCTAGTCAACCCTACGTTCACCCTTATGCTAGGTGGGTACTTTGTGGCCACTTGCGCCTATTCGTTTAACTTGAAGAAACGTATATTGGTCGACGTGTTCATGTTAGCGGGCCTCTACTCCTTACGCATCTGGATGGGAAGTACAATACCCTGTGATTCAGAATCTCCAATAGGTGCTGGTGCAATTGAAATATCACATTGGTTGATTACCTTTTCGTGCATGATATTCCTTAGTCTTGCGATGGCAAAGCGCTACTCTGAACTTCATAATCTAAGTCTTCGTGATGGAGAAAAAACAGCTGGCCGGGGTTACCGGGTAAACGATATGCCACTGATCGCGCATTTCGGAACAATCAGTGGATACTTGGCAGCACTCGTACTCGCACTCTATGTCAGCTCTGAAAAAAGTACTTCGCTATATAACCGTCCCGAAGCCCTTTGGCTAGTATGCCCTCTACTGCTGTACTGGATTAGTCGCGTGTGGCTAGTGACATGCAGAGGCAAGATGCGTGAGGACCCTGTAGTATTTGCTGTACGCGACAAGGTCAGCTATCTTGTTGGCATGCTAATACTTTTGGCCCCAATCCTTGCAGACCCCAAATAATATCATGGCCATAGGCGAAAGCTGGGGACGCACATTCAAAGCCAGTCACAAACTGGAACCGAGGAACTGGATGCACTCCCCTCTTCCCTCCAACCCTGAGGGGCGATCTATCTTAGCCTATGGAATGGGCAAAAGCTACGGGGACTCTTGTCTCAATGATGGCGGCATTCTTATGCCGACGCAGAGAATGAATCGCGTGATCAAATTCGATAGAGAAACTGGAGTCCTCCGCTGTGAAGCCGGCGCCACGCTAGAGTCCATTTTACAACTGTGTGTACCAGATGGCTGGTTTCTACCAGTGGTACCTGGAACTAAGTTCATTACTTTGGGTGGTGCAATTGCCAACGACATCCATGGTAAAAATCATCATGCCTCAGGAACTTTTGGATGTCATGTTCGGGCTCTTGAACTAATGCGATCGGAAGATTCCCCGAAACTCTGCTCCCCGGATAAAAACACCGATCTCTACAAAGCTACGATTGGTGGGCTCGGACTTACAGGCCTTATCACGTGGGCTGAAATTCAACTCAAGAAAATCAAAAGTTCCTTCATCAACATGGAGTCTATCAAGGTACGAGATCTAGACGAGTTTCTCGATCTATCTGCTAGCTCTGACAAGGACTTTGAGTACACCGTTAGCTGGCTGGACTCTTTAGCCCGTGGGCGCAACAGCGGAAAGGGTGTATTCCTCCGTGGCAATCATTCTAGTGAAGAACATAAGGGCTTACCAACACACAGACCGCCGAAGTTTCCATGGCCGATCGATGCTCCCAACTTTCTTCTTAACAAGCTAAGCATTAAGGCATTCAACTTTGCATACTACAATAAGCAGTTCAGCCGCAAAAAGCAGTCAACGGCACACTACGACCCCTTCTTTTTCCCACTCGATGCCTTGCACGACTGGAACCGCGTTTATGGCAAGCGAGGCTTCTTCCAGTACCAGTTTGTATTACCCTTTGCAGAAGGTCACGGCCCAGTCCGGAATATCCTTCGAATCATATCGGAATCAGGTCAGGGCAGCTTTCTCGCGGTTATTAAGACCTTTGGCAATATTGAGTCTCCAGGTCTACTTTCCTTCCCCCGCCCAGGCGTCACAGTGGCACTAGACTTCCCCAATAATGGTCAGCAAACACGCCTACTCTTCAAGGAGTTAGACAAAGTAGTCCTGGACAATGGAGGACGCCTCTATCCAGCAAAAGATGCTTGCATGGATATCGAGGCGTTTGAACGCTGCTACCCAGAAATCAAAAATTTCCTTCCGCACATCGACCCTGCTTTTTCATCAAGTTTCTGGCGACGAGTGCATCCTAAGGCCGCATGAACTCCTCTCCTCAAAAAATCCTAATCCTCGGAGCTACATCGGCCATTGCCCAAGCCATCGCCCGCAAGTTCGCTGGACCAAAAGTTCATTTTCTTCTCGCCGCTCGCGACGAGGCCAAGCTTGATGCGGTAGCTAGAGACTTGATTGAACGTACCAGCTGTCAGACGACAAATTGGATAGGTGATCTTTCAGATACATCCCAGCACGCGGATCTCCTCAAGAAGTCCAAAGAAAAGCTAGGCTCAATAGATTTAGCTCTTCTGGCCTACGGTATGTTACCGGATCAGGACAACATCAAGAATGATGCTCAGGCCGTACTAGACTCACTCCAAACCAACTTTAACAGCGCCGCAGCCTTACTAACGAGGCTAGGTACCATATTCGAGAAACAGTGTAGTGGCACAATTGCTGTTATCACGTCTGTAGCGGCGGACCGTGGACGCAAGAGCATCTACATCTATGGAGCAGCTAAGGCGGGACTCTCAGCCTTTACAGACGGCCTTCGCGGACGAATGCTACCATTTGGGGTACAAGTTCTTAATATCAAGCCGGGTATTATCGACACCCCAATGACCGCAGGCCTAAAAAAGGGGCTACTAGCCTCAACAACGGATAAGGTTGCAGCCGATGTCCAGACCGCCATACGCAAAAAGCAAGACATTCTCTATACCCCTCGAATGTGGAGGCTGATCATGTTTATCATCCGACACATCCCAGAGAAAATTTTTAAAAAGCTTAGTATCTGAGTAGTAATCAACTGTGGCTATTTAACCAATAACAGTGGAGTTCAATAGCATTGAGTTTCCGATTTTTGTGCTGCTGGTTTTTGCAGCTTACTGGGCTATCCCTTCGCAAAAGCTAAGAAATCAGAATCTTCTGATTTTAGCTGCTAGCTACTTCTTTTACGGATGGTGGGACTGGCGCTTTCTATCCCTTCTTGCATTTAACTCTTTATTCAACTTTCAAATCGGCACCGCATTAGGTCGAACTACCCGTCCTTCCCGTCGAAAGGCACTTCTAATTGCCAGTCTCACCTGCAACCTCGGCATCCTAGGATTCTTCAAATACTTCAACTTCTTCATCGAGAGTCTGTGGTCAACTTGGACCTTATTTGGAAAACCTGTTGGAGAAGGGCCACATTTTGAAATCATTCTACCTCTGGGCATCAGTTTCTACACCTTCCAAACATTAAGTTACACACTTGACGTATATCGAGGTCGCATCAAACCAACCCAAAAGGCAGAAGACTTTTTTGCCTACGTAAGCTTTTTCCCTCAGCTAGTTGCAGGCCCAATCGAACGGGCAAAGAATCTGCTGCCCCAGTTTCAAAATCAAAGAAAGTTTGACTACGATCAGGCTACCGACGGTCTAAGACAAATTCTTTGGGGCCTAGTAAAGAAACTACTCATTGCAGACGCTTGCGCTCCATACGTCCAAACCATCTTCAATAACCCCAGCGACTACTCCGGTAGTACTCTTTTGCTGGGAGCCATCTTATTTTCCTTCCAAATTTACGGCGACTTTTCAGGATATACAGACATGGCGATAGGTACGGCTCGGTTGTTGGGCTTCAATCTCTCTCGCAACTTCAACTATCCCTATTTCTCCCGTGATATTGCAGAGTTCTGGCGACGGTGGCACATATCCCTCACCAGTTGGTTCAAGGAATACCTTTACATTCCTTTAGGTGGTAGCCGACAAAACCATATTATTAGCATACGTAACACCTTCATCGTGTTCTTAGTAAGTGGATTCTGGCATGGGGCCAACTGGACTTTCATCGCATGGGGTGCCTATAATGCAATCATCTTTCTTCCTCTACTACTTGCAAATACCAACCGAAAATACCTCGACGGAGTAGAATCTAACGCACAAATCCCAAGAATTAAGGTATTGATTCAGATGGGAGCCACCTTCCTTCTTGTATGCATTGGCTGGGTTTTGTTCCGCTCAGAAAACCTAACCAACGCCTTTATCCACTTAAGAGGGATCTTATCGTTGAGTCTGTTCACCCTGCCCCAAATCCGTCCCACCAACCTTCTTTTGATGCTCTTCTTTTTCACTCTGGCAGAGTGGACACAACGCGCCTATCCGCACGCGATGCATAATATCCATGTAATTCTCCGCACAAGACTCCTGCGCTACTCTCTTTACACCGCAATAATTGCCAAGGTTATCTTGGCCCCTGCCGACACATCCACCTTCATTTACTTTCAATTCTAATTCCTGAATGAAACGTTTCCTTAAACAGATGGTAGGGTTTACGCTGTTCTGCATTCTATGCGCCAGCGGGTATTTTGCTGTAAACCTTTACGTTTGGGATGAAAAAGATCTGATCGGGAGCGAGACCTATATATCAATAAAAAAAGCAAAAGATGCCCCTGCTCATGTGCGCAATCTGATAATGGGAGGCAGCACAGGCAATCAACTATTCCCCAACACACTATTTAATGATTCGACCTATTCTCTTTGCTGTAACCAAGCAATCTCCCTCGTCGGACAATACATACTTCTCCACCAATTCCTGTTAAATCATACCGACCCGTCCAAATTACAAGTTTTCCTACTTCTTCGACCTTCGTCTCTACGTAATGACCTAGACCAGCGCTTCACCTACAACTATTTCCTAAAGCCCTTCGACCACCCGGAATACCAATCCCACCTTAGCCCTTACGCTCAGGCTCAACTGAAAAAAGTACCAGCACGAAGACTAGTCCAAATACCATTTATCCGACGCAGTCACTGGTCTCCCAACCTACAACACCAGCACCAACCTCACAACTTCCGAATCTCCAAGCTCTCTGCAGAGTACCTTCGTAAGATTCACAGTCTGTGCAAACTAAACAATGTCCGAAGCTTCAAGTTGAGGGCGACATATCTCTCAAGTGATTTTGGTGAAGAAGAACTTAAAGCATTCCGCAAAGATATCGTAGACCAAGACCTACAAAGAGAGATGCTTGGCTACTTCAGCACTCTGGAAACCTATCCAGCAGACCTTTTCATGGAGGACAGAGTGCATCTACTTGATACCTCCGCTGCAAGAGCAAACATTTTGGATAAACTTCGTCTGAAATAATTGAGAAAAAGCAGACCTAGCGCCTTCGTTGTGCAGTTCTCTGGGCAGCCTGTTGTGCACGTCTCTGAGCATCACGTGCTGCACGCTGCTGGGCAGCTTTCGATGCCTGAGATGAGCGTTGCTGATTGGTTG
>CAJWWL010000116.1 GCA_913048125.1 uncultured Opitutia bacterium
TTCATCCCCCGAAGAAAACACCAAGCCACGGGGGGGTAAAGAAATTACCCTAAGCCCGTAGCCTCAACCATCGAGGACATGGGCCACCAGAACGCCGCCAGATTGATCGACTTAGCGGGGGTGTAGGGGTCGACACAACCAGAAAACTGAGAAACGACAACCTCGCAGAGCGCCTCAACGTTGAAAAATTTGATCCTTAAATTTATTTAAGCCGTATGAGGAGTGTCATAGGCATATGACAACACACAGGTATAAAAGGACGGTCCGCCGAGGGGGAGGGCCGTTCTTTTTTTGTATTTAAGTCTATCCAACTGATCTCGGCAAAGGTTTGGTTTCGTAATATTCTTCTCCTTCATCAAGTGCTTGGGGGTAGGTTCCTTTGGGACCTGCCCCTTTTTTATGCCGAATTCTTAACCACGATTTTACTGAGGAACGTTTGCATTAATCCTTTGTTGTTCATTCGTAGAATCGAAGCGCCCACTACCAATCCCGACTCATGTCGAGAGTTTAAGTTCCTCTAGAGCCCAGAGTCTCGATGTCAGGAAGAGGTCCGATCGGAACTATTTTTGTCGGGTTGATGTCTTCGTGAGTCATGTAGTAATGCCGTTTGATGTGATCCATATTCACAGTCTCGATGATCCCCGGATAAAGGCATAGCTCCTTCAGGAATCTCTGCATGTTCGGATAATCGACGATCCGTTTTAGGTTACACTTGAAGTGACCAAAATACACAGGATCAAATCGCAATAGAGTACAGAAGAGCCTCCAGTCGGTTTCAACGATCTCATTGCCTAAAAGGAATTTTTGGCGGCTCAGACGATCCTCTATGATTTCGAGTGCCTCAAAAAGAGATGAGACTGCCTTCTCGTACGCGGCTTGTGTAGTTGCAAACCCTGCCTTGTAGACTCCATTATTGACCCTTTTATAGATGAATTCGCTTAGCTCCGCCTGCTCCTGAGCAAGACCTTGGGGGAAATAGTCCATGGCATCAGCAGCTGCAAATCTCCTTTGGAAGATGTAGCAGATGTCGTCCTCGGAATTGTTTACTATGGCTTTCTTTTTCTTATCCCAAAGAACCGGTACGGTCACGCGTCCAGTGAAGGATGGGTTGGTTGCCATGTAGGCTTCGCTTAAGTAAGAAAACCCATTTATTGGATCTGGTTGGAACCCGTTGCCCTTACCAAACCTCCATCCTCTGTTATCCCTGATGGGATCAACCACTGAAGCACTTATGGTCTCTTCAAGACCAAGGAGCTTTCGAAAAATTAAAGTACGGTGTGCCCAGGGACAAGCCAGTGAGACATAGAGGTGGTATCTGCCTGATTCAGCATCATCAGGTAGTATGTCTCCACGAAACTCGTCCTCTTGGCGTACGAATTCACCACTACTTGTTTGCTCTTTGCTCATCAGCCCCTCAGCACTCATAGTGGCGAATAAATCCAATCAGAGTTCATTAATGTCAAAAAATTCCTGACCATGAATTATTCCATGATGGCTGATTGCTGGCTGCTGCCTGTGAGAACATTCTCCTCCTAGGCGAGGGATTATCATTAACTGAATTGGCGTGCCGGAGGTCGCCCTGCCTCGATTTGGAAACAATTCAGCAAACGAAATAGATACATTATGGAAGGTAAGTTGGGGCGTTTCAGAAGCTCTTTTTTGAAACCTCTTTGCCATTTTCCCAAATGACTTCCTCCCACTTCGTTCCGTCCTCGTGGTAATGCATCGCCGTGCCTTGTCTTTTTCCTCTAACGTAGGGTGTTACAAACATCTTGGATCCGTCTTCCCGGTAGGAAATTCCATTTCCATGTGCCTCTCCGTTTGCGTAGGGGATTTCGCCCTTGATCGCTCCACTTGGGTAGTACTGTACACTTTTGCCATTCACTTTACCGTCTACGAAGGGTACTTCTGATTCCTTCCATCCATCCTTGTGGTATTGAATGGCCGTGCCTTCCTTTTTACCGGCAATGTATGGAGTTTCCAATCTAGATTGGTTTTCTGCGGAAACAGCGATGCCTGAGAATCGATAGGTCTCACCTTTGACGTACCAAAACCCTCCTCGGTTTTGCAGTTCATCGTTGGATATCTTCCTGTCGGTGTCTTGTTTTGAGGCTTCTTCAGGTGATTCGTCTACTTCTACTTCTTTCTGCACACAACCACTTGTAAGCATGGCGCCGCCTAGCACTAAAGCGCTAAGCAATTTCATTTTTCTACAAAAAAAGGATGGTCTCATCAGTAAAGGTTTTACCTAGGTTGCTCGCTAGTTAGCTATTTCAAGAAGGTGATTTATGATTAGTTCTTGGCCATCAGTTCGGAAATTGCATTGGCGAAGGAATCTCCGAGACGGACAAAGAAAGCTCCGCTGCCGAGGTAGTGATAGGGACGGTCACTGCCTACGGTGTCCCATTCGTGATAGTGTTCGGGCCAGCCTTTTTCAAAAATTGAGTAAGAGTAGTTGGAGTAGTCCTTGTAGCTCTCAACGGAGAGTACATTGCCTTTGAACTTAGGATGCTTTGCCGCTTGGCGCTGAGCGACGGAGACTGCATTTTCATCAACCTTTTCCTTGGTCCGGGGGGTTCCGAGAACTCCGATCACAAAGGGCATGTTTGGGGTTTTGTACTCCTTTCGAACGTCGTTGATGAAGTGAACCATGTTGTCCTTGTAGTTGTCTCTGTATTCTGGGGCAAACTGATCATTGAAACCTTGGAACCAAACAAAGCCCGCAATCTCGTAACCAGCTTTAGCGTCGTAGTCGGGGTGGTTGTCCTTGAGGTTGTTAAGCACTTCATGAACATGCTCATTCATCATGTTGTAGAATTGGCCAACGTTTTGTTTGATTTCCTCAACTGGCTTTTTCCCGTTCTTTTCTTTTTCGCTCAAAAGATACTCTCCGGCGGAGGGTGGACGGAAGTTATAGTTCAATGATTTGCCGCCCCAAGAGGTCTTGATGAGCAGGATTGGTCCTTTGACTTTTTGAGCAATAGAAAGGCCGAATCCGTATTCCGGGCCAATTTTATCTTGGCTGGCCCCATACCCGATTCCAAGTTTTCCGGCTCTTTTGTTGCGGTCAGCAATGGAGTTGATGTAGACCCTGTCTGAGATAACGCAGGATGACATCATCTTGTCCTTGTAGCATTGGTGGCTCTCTTTTCGCTTCTTCACTTCGATCTCCAGTTTGTCCTTTTCTGGGCCGGGTTTCATTTCTTTCACCTTTTTGTTGGAGATTCCACCAGTCAGTTCATCCAGCTTTTTCGCTTGGGCCAGCTGTACATCAAGCACATCTTTTGAGAGTTTGCTTCCTTCCCCGAATACCATCTTGGCTAATTGTGCATCCCGGGTCGCAGATGATTGGAATAAGGTAGCAATCGTATGTGCTCGGGCATGTCCTACTGTGTTTGACTGTCCTGCAAGGATGAAGACTTTGAGCTTTTCACCAGCGAACGCTGGGTTCAGCAGGGTAACGGCCAGAGTTAAGACAGCCAATACCGGAATTCTGAGCAGATGGGAGAGGGGAGTGATTAAAGAATCCATACCCTTTCAATGGGCATTGCATTCAAATTTGTCGAGTAAGGGTTATTGGTAGAGATCAAAATTGCTTTTTAGTATCCTGTTACCAACTACATCTTTGGTTTACCTGCCCCTTCATGCGTTTACATGGGTTGAATTTTAGATTCTTACGAAAAAGGTAAGGATTTGGGCAAAGAGTGTTTTAGGATGTCATATCTTTGTTTGTTCAATGATCTGTACTCTAAACCGCATCGTTTAATTTCCTCTACTATCCAACTAAAGGGTGCGTTGCTTCGGGGGAGGCTCGCGCCCTTTTTGTTTTACTGTCTCAGAATATCGCTCAAGTCTTAACTCTCTCCATAATCTTCTAAGTTAGTGTTACGGCGATTCGAGATCTTTGGGATTTGCCCTGCTTCCATTTCATTGACCCCAAGAAAGATTGAGCAAAAAGTCCTCAACAAAATTGCTGTGGCTCTGGATCAGTCTCCAAAATTTCGTTGCGCTGTATTGATTCTTTGCCAGCAAGATCAGCCTAATGCGTAAGCTACTGATACTTCTCTCATTAGTCGGAATCGTACTTTCCGGTAAAGGGCATCCCATTCCAAACATTCCTGTCGTTGGGCACTTTACTCCTGGTGAGCCTGTATTAATCGTCGTTGAGGTCGACCCACGTTGCTTTGCAGAAGACCCAGAAAAAGAACCGGATCTACAGTTTCTCAGCTTCAAAGAGATGGATGAGACTGAACGTGAGAAGTTGCTCCGCCAAACGTGTAGTTTTGTCCATGAATCCATCCGTATACGTTTCCATCCGCAAGGTTGGTCCAGCCCAGACTTTGCCTATGGATTTGAGAAAAAAGGCGGTGGAGAACTCATGAATCCTGATGATGTAGTTGTGGTCCGAGGCAGATGGGAAACTATTTTGCCCGCTGGGGTCACTGGTTATCAGCTTAAAGTGCTGGAAGGGACTGGCTTTGATATCTTTTTCATGAATAAGGCCAATGGCGAGGAACTGGAGGATTTAAATGTGCTATTTCCCGGTGAAGAAAGCTTTATATTGGATGTCCAATCCTTGCTCAATCCCCCAGACCTGTCCGACGATATTGTAAGCAAGGAGATCGTCGATATCAGTCCGACTGGGAGCACATCACCTCGCCCTCCAAAGACCACCAGTACCTTTCAATCCTTCCTTCGGCAGGGTTTTGTTCATGTTTTGCCGCTGGGGCTAGACCACATTCTCTTTGTGTTGGGTTTATTCCTGCTATCTCGAGAATTGAAACCTCTGCTCTTGCAGGTAACCATGTTTACCCTGGCCCATACGATTACCCTCGGCATGGCAACTTTGGGAATGGTCAACGTTAGTGGTTCCATCGTCGAACCCATTATTGCCCTAAGCATAGCGATAGTGGCTTTGGAGAATATTTTCTTCCCTGGTTATAAGCCTTCTCGGTTGGGGATTGTTTTCGTGTTGGGATTAATTCATGGCCTCGGTTTCGCAGGTGCGCTGGGAGACCTTAATGTCAGTAACTCCACATTAATCACCGCATTGGTCGGATTCAATATTGGCGTCGAGTTTGGCCAACTTGCTGTCATTGCTTTGGCTTTCGCTGCCACTTTTGCGATTAAGCAACCGGAGAATTATCGAAAATTTATCGTTATTCCCGTATCCACATTGATTGCGGTGATGGGGCTATATTGGACCTTTGAGAGAATCTTTCTTTAGAGATAAACCTGCATTTGAAGCTCTAGGAACACGCTCCTTGAATTAAGAGTCTATCTAGAGAGATTGAGGGTCTTGAGTGCGGTATTTGTGAAGAATTTCTTTTGGGATATGGCACTTTTCGTTCGGATGTAATTGTAAGCGGTCTTGATGTTCATCATCGCTCCTTACAAAGTTGCTCAATGGTAATACCTCGACAGCAATCTTTGAGGCATCCTCCCTCCCATCAATGTACTCCATCGCGGAAAGAAGATGGTCCTCTGACAAACTATAGACACCAGTTCTGTATTTTGGTCCAACATCCTGTCCCTGTTTGTTTACACTGTAGGGGTCAATGATTTCAAAGAAGTATTCCATCAAATCCTTGATTGATGTGATATTAGGATCGAACCAAGTTCGGACGCATTCTGCGTATCCATCATATTCGCTTTTTGTGGTGTTCGTGGAGCCATTGGCTCTACCAGCTTCTGTCTGGGTAACACCTGGAAGATGCCTCAGGAATTCTTGGACGCCCCAAAGGCATCCTCCTGCAAAATAAACTTCTTCGTTTTCTCTTTCTTTTTTTTCGATCATTTGAGCTGGCTTAAAGATCTTCAAACCATAATAAGTCCCTATTGTTAACCTTTTTAGTTTATTTGGTTAACGTAAAGTCTCTTAGCCTAATTCATTTCAACGTTTTCATGAAACCCTCAATTTTTTCATCCATCATCGTCTTGCCTCTATTCATTACGCTTGTGTCTGCTCAAGATGAGCAAGTGAATGCTGGCGCTGAGGATATAACCATCCTACCCACCTTGGTCATTCGCGGGCAAGAAAAAGCAAATCTACGCCCGGCGATGACGTACGAATCGCCGATCTCAAACTTAGATTTTGACCCTCGGTTAGACATTCAATCGAGAAACATGACCGAAGCCCAAGGTGATATCAGCATCCGTGGTGGTATTTTCGAGAATACAGGCATTCGGGTTGGAAGTGCGACGCTCTTCGACCCGCAAACAGGGCATTACACAACGGAACTCCCAATCGCTCCAGAAATGCTTGAGGGTCCCCAAATATACACTGGTGCGGAGAATGCGCTGCGTGGATTCAACAGTAATGTGGGTACCATTGGTTATGATTGGAGCAAAATCAAAAAAAGTGGCAGTTTGACGTTTGGAGGAGGGGACAATAGCCTCAACTTTCAGCGCCTTCACAATGCTTGGACTGATGAACTGGATCATGAAGGCTGGAGCATCGGTTACGAAACAGAGTTCTCACGTTCAGAAAGTGATGGTACCGTACCTTACAGTGACCATGACTTTTCGCGCACTACTGCCAGGGTACAATTATTGGGGCCAAACTCTCAGACTGATTTTTTTGCTGGCTACCAGTCGAAGTTCTTCGGCCAGTTTGGGATGTACACTGGAGATCAGTACACCGCTTGGAATCCATACGAAACGGAAAACATCAAGACTCGCTTGATATTACTGAATCACCGCCAGAGTTATGATGAGAGCAGTCACTTGGAGCTCTCTGCTTATCACCGAAGGATCAGTGACCACTACATATTTAATCGCTTTTCACCCAACAACAATTTTGTTCACGAGACTGAGGTTCAATCAGTCGCACTCTCAGGTTATCATGCCATCAACGAGCAGTTTGGAATCAACCATAACCTACAATTTACTTCCGATGACATTGAATCCAGTGCATTGGAGCAGGGTAAGTTCACTGACCGTGAGTTCTACAAGCTATCTGTACTACCGGAATATCGACGAGATTTAGGAAACAAAAAGGTTCTACAGCTCAGAGGAGGGTTTTCTTACGACGATACGAATCGTGATGATTCGAAAGTTAGCCCAATTGCAGAAGTCAGTTGGTTGACTCAAGAAAACAACAATGACTTTTCTCGTGCCTACGTGTCTTACGCAGAAACCTCCCAAGCAATTGGATATGGGGCAATTGGAGGCAGTGAAACGAGCGGGCTCTTCCGCAGTAATCATAGCTTGTCGCGCGAGACTACCCAAAACCTGGAGGCTGGCTATTCTGTTCACCGTGACTTATGGAGTGTGGAAAGCGCAATCTTCTATCGTTGGGATAAAGACTTAGTCGACTGGGTATACTCTGGTTCTGGAGCGCGTTCGGCTGAAAATGTTGATATTCAAACTTTCGGGTTTGAAATTATCGCAACCCGCTATTGGGAAAAGCTCGAGGCAATTGCCAGTTACTCCCATCTTGAAAAATCTGAGGATTACGGAAATCCTGCAGTGGTCGGTAGTTTCTATGCTATGAACTTTCCTGAAAATCGTGCTACTTTGGGCATGATTTATCATTTCAGCCAAGAACTTGAGATTCGGCTGGATAACGAATGGCGAGATCAGCATGAAAACTTGCTTCGTAGTGGTAGTGACGATGCACTGTTCAGTCACATCGGTGTAAGCTACTATCCGAAGCAGCAAGAGAATCTCGAAATCTTTCTTGCTTACGACAAGCCATGGGATGAGCAATTCCAAGAACTCCCCGGAACGCCAGGTCGAGGTGATCAGCTTTCGCTTGGAGTTAATTTCAGGTGGTAGTTTCTCTAACTGAAGGAGCCTAATACGGCTTATGCTTTATCTGGCTGTCGTAACCTTTATCTGGGCAATTTCCTTCGGGCTCATTGGGAGTTCTCTCAAGGGTGTGGACCCTTTTCTCGTGGCTACACTTCGCCTTGCCTGCGCAACTCTTTTATTTCTCCCTTTCATTCGCCCCAAGAAAGTAGGGGCTCGCAATTGCGTGACGCTAATCATCTTCGGTGCGATCCAGTTCGGGTTGATGTATACTTTCTACATGAAGTCTTATGAGTACATTCCTTCGCACCTTGTAGCTATTTTCTCTATTTTGACCCCTTTGTATGTTGTCCTCATTCATGATCTTCAGACCCATAAGTTCTCAAAACACTACTTCATTGCCGCCGTGTTGTCTGTTATCGGAGCCGCTATTATTCGGGTCAAAGGAGTCCCATTGGAAGACATCTGGATTGGTTTTGGACTAATGCAACTGGCAGGCATTGCCTTTGCTTTTGGTCAAGTTTCCTATCGAAAATGGAAACTTCAAAACCCAACTGTACGAGACTTTGAAGTCTTTGGTTTGCTCGCTCTCGGAGGTGTTTTGAGCGCACTTGCTTTTAGCTTGTTGCTTACAAATTGGCAGACCGTTGAAATCACAACCAACCAGTGGGCATGTATTCTCTACTTGGGAATTGTAGCCTCTGGGATAGGCTTTTACCTATGGAACAAAGGTGCTGCCCTTTGCAATGCAGGTACTCTAGCTGCGTTTAATAACGCCCTCATCCCTGTTGCGGTATTGAGCTCTTTATTTATTTTCGGCGAAATCAAAGAAGCCTCATTACAGAATGTGCTACGCCTTGGTATTGGAACTCTCTTTGTGACTTCTGCGATAGTCTACGGGATGCGATCAGTGGCTAAAGCACCTTCCGATGATACCTCGTTACAGTAGTTCTAGATCAGGCAGGGCAAACCTTGAGGACATTACTATGAATTCACCTGTCAGACACCTAACAGGATTCTCGCTATGCGTTTAGGTCCTCAGGCCCAGACCAGCGACAGTTTGATATTACTCGATAACCTCTGAATCTTGGTTTTGAGTATTTTCAACCGTAGGCTCACCTTTTTGATCTGGCTCGGTAGACTCTGACTTTTTATCTGAGACCTCCTTTTCATCGGACGAACCACAACTGGAACAAGACTCACATGATGAGCCCTCCTCGGAAGAGTTGTTGCCAAAAAGTCCCTTCTCCCCACAACCGCTGGTTATTAATGCAAGGGAACCTAGAAAAAGAATGAGTAAATGTTTCATCCATACATCCAATCACCTAGGATTTCGGCGGTAAAGATTTAAATTTAGCCACAAATTTCACAGCAGTTCTGTCTGCCTGCCCCTAATTCTTAAAGAAACACATTCTTCCGCGCACCTTAAGTGTTCAGTTTGCACTCTCCTGTCTAAAGCTTCACTGGTCATTTTGTCAGGGTTAGGAACAAGCACCATGTTTAGGGCATAGGTTTCCGAATGCCAATCCTCATCCCACCATCTAAACTACATTTCTTTGTGTCGTCTTGCCACTCATTTTAATAACTGCCTATGCCTCCCACATTTTTTGTTGCCTTTAAGGGCGATTGTTGGCTTTTAAGTTCCCCCGTGTTTCGTCTTAGAAGTATTACACTAGTGATGACTCTTGCGCTGATCGCAGTAAGATGGTCTGCGGATTTTATCCAGTTCGCTACTCTAAACGATATTTCTGGCGATAATCTGGAAACTACCGAGTGCATCGTAGAAGAAGTCGAAGAAAAGGAGGAAGGCGAAGCTATTTCCTCCTCGGAGGTAGGTCCCGCTCATGAAGTCGATCGTTTATACGCCGAAACAGCCCCTACCCGAGATGGCTTTTTTGAGAACGTACTTCCGCCTCCGCGTTTTTCTTGAGGATTCCGACTATCGGATGATGTCTGTGTTTGCATGACGCGTTGGCCGGTTATCGACCTTCGCATAAACTCCACCAAGTTCAATCCCACTAGTCTGCGGTCTTCTCCTTTTTGTAAATCATCCGTCGTACCTCGTATGCGGTCTTATTTACATCATACTAACACCGATCTCTCATATTAACAAAATCTCAATTTACTCTTAACCTAGATCAATCATGAACCCAGCAATTACCGAACAAGAACTAACTGAAGCACGTAAAATATGGGGTGATGCCCTAGTCGCCGTATCCAAAGCTTACGAGGAGGGTGGTATAGATGCTGCAAAAGAGGTGGCGAATGCCGCTCTTGATGGTGCCTATGGATACAACCTCGGACCTGTCCTCTTTAAGCCTACCCTTGCCAGTGGCGAACAAACTTTCCGTCCTACTCGTGAAGGGGCCCTCTCATACTTTGTTGGTCACAATGATGAATACCCACTTGATGGCGGTTTCGGTATCAAAGGCTGGCGTACAGTAGTTTCGGAAACTTCTGCCAGTTTCATTCAGGGCGATGTTGCCATGTGGATGGGATGGGTTACTTTCACGGATAAAGATGGCAATGTTACCAAGGTCGATAAAAGTTGGGGCTACAAGAAAGACGAAGAGGGTACATTGAGAATTGTCCTACACCATTCCTCTTTGCCTTACCAACCATAGATGTTTCGCTGAAATCCTTATCGAATGGGTCTTTTCTACAACAACCACGCCCCTACAGATTTAACTTCCCATTTGATTTGAGAGATCAAACTCTGCATATCATGCTGAGTTTGAGCTTCAATAAGCCCTTCAGAATCAAGTTCACAAGTTTCTAAATTACTGAAA
>CAJWWL010000117.1 GCA_913048125.1 uncultured Opitutia bacterium
CGCAGGGACAGGGATTCATGGCGGCGACGAGCATAAATGAGGAAGGCAAAGTGATCTTGGCAGCACTACGGGAAATTGTGACTTCGCCGTCCTCTAGAGGTTGCCGCAAGACTTCAAGGGCAGAGCGTTTAAACTCGGGTAATTCGTCCATGAAAAGAACCCCATTGTGAGCGAGAGAGATTTCGCCGGGGCCGGGCATCGAACCGCCACCAAGGAGGCCGACGTCGCTGATTGTATGATGGGGGGAACGAAATGGACGTTCTTGAGAAAAATCATCACCCTTAAGCGTCATGCCTGCAGAGGAGTGAATGCTGAGGATCTCTAGAAATTCTTCACGGGAGGGTTCGGGCATGATGGTAGGAACACGTTTTGCGACCATCGACTTCCCTGCTCCAGGCGGCCCAATCATCAGCAGATTGTGTCCTCCAGCCACTGCAACCTCAAGTGCACGTCGCAGGGCTTGCTGCCCTTTGACATCAGCAAAGTCCAGACCGGGGTAGGCATCGGCAAGAATTCTTTCGGAAGGAGGCGTAGGGACAACTGGTAGGTCTTCTCCGTCGATAAAGAAGCGATAGGCTGCGTCTAGACTTGTTGCAGCATACACCGGGATATCTCCACCGACCAGTGCAGCTTCTCGTGCTGTGGCTTCTGGAAGTAAGATCCCTCTCTTACCTTCGCTCGCAGCAAGCCGAGCCAGCATAAGACCTCCTTTAACCGGTCGGACTTCACCGGAGAGAGCTAACTCCCCAGCCACAAGGTAGTCATTAGGGTCTCTTGGAAGGTCATTACGACCAGACATGCCGATGGCTGTACCCAACGCAATGGGTAAGTCAAAGCTGGGGCCTTCCTTTCGGAGGTTACCGGGAGCAAGGTTTACGGTGGTGCGTGTGTAAGGGAGAGTGAGCCCTGTGTTCGCAAGAGCCGAGAGCACACGATCAGAGGATTCCTTGACGGCTGCATCTGGAAGACCAACCATTACAAACTTCAAGTCGCCCACCTCACCCGTATTGACTTCAACCTGTACCGGTAGTGCCTCAACGCCAAGGAGAGTTCCAGAAAAGAGTCGAGAAAGCATAGGATTACATAATATTTAATTTTTATATTTATTTATTATATATGATATTTCAAGAACTCCATCAATGGGCTGGATGCCGCACCCGTTTGTCTTGTAGGTCAGCACAGTATTGGGTACTAGCTTGAGGAGATAATGAAAATTGGACTTACAGGCGGAATCGCATGCGGAAAATCAGTAGTCCTTGAAATGTTCAAGGAAGCGGGTTGGCACACGCTGTCAGCAGATGCACTTGTGCACGAACTCCTAGACCATGACCCTGAAGTAATAGAGGCTGTGATCAGTAAATTCGGTGTAGAGTTGAAAGCGTCCGATGCGTCCTTGAACAAGAAGGCGATCGCTAAAGTGGTCTTCGCAGATAGTCAGCAACGAGAATGGCTTGAGGGTCTCCTTCACCCCCTTGTACGAAAGAGGTGGACATCTGCTTTGGATGAAGAACCAGACAAGAACTGGGTAGTCGAAATCCCCCTACTCTTTGAAAAAAAGCTTGAAAAGGACTTCGATTTGGTGGTGTGCTTATCGAGTTCCCGCGAAAACCAACTAGAACGGTTGCAATCGCGGGGGATGAACGAAGCGGATGCAGAAGCACGGATTGCAAGCCAAGCACCGCAAGCTGAGAAGATTGAAAAGTCGGACTTCGTCCTAACAAACACCGGTTCGCTGAACTTCCTGCGAAAGCAATTCCAGATACTTATCGAGAGTCTGGAAAGAGCCAAGCGGAACTAAGCGTGCCAAGAGCGACTAAGGACCTAACCGCACCTACCTAGTACACAACAAATGAACCCAGAAGAAGAACAACAACCTGCTGAAAAGGAGACCTCGAGTGAACCAGAGCAGGAAGAAATCGCTTTCACGCCCAACGAATCGGGAGTCATGAGCTTTGACCCAGAGGAACCAGATACACCGACAGCTCCTGAAGGAAACGAAAAGGGCGAGGCTCCACAAGAAGCACCGGAGAATTCAAATGAATCTGAGGAGAAGCCTCAGCAGAATGAAGGTGGCGGGCAGAACAACCAGCGACACAACCGTAATAAAAAGAGGAACCGGCAGGGCGGGAACCCGAACCAACAAAATCAGAAGCGACAGAATCAAAAGAAGAACCGTAGCCGTGGAGAGCGAAAGCGTAACAAGTCTCAGGCTTTCTTCGCAAGATACCAGAACCAGGATAGCGACCCAGTTTTTACTGCCGCCCTGCAGTGGGAGCACTTATCAAACGTTGAGGAATTAGATGGTCTTGCGGAACAAGTAGTTGAGGAAGGACAGCCTCCGATAAGTCTCGACCGGCTTTATGAGCTGAGCCTAGAGGAACTCCATGATGAGGCGCAGAAACATGAGATCGAGATCCAAGCTTCGCAGTCACGTATTCAGATCATCAAATCTCTGCTCGACCACCATTTTAAAAACCACTGCGCACTCTTCGCTACCGGTATCTTGGAGACCCTGGAAAATGGTCATGGTTTACTCACCTACGAGAAAGATAGCTACCGTCAGCGCTCTCTAAATATTTTAGTCCCCAAGGTATTGATCGACCGCTATGGTTTGCAGCACGGGCATGAGATCTTTGCTCAGTTCCATGGTGCCCTCCCAGAAGATAGCACGCCAGTGGCTATCAAAATCCTCAAGGTCATGGATATGGAACCTGAGGAAATTGCCACCCTACCTGCATTTACGGACTTGGTCCCCTACTATCCTCTAGAGCGAATACTTCTAGAGACAAAACCTGATGTGGAATGGGATAATCTATCCATGCAGATCGTGGACCTGATCACGCCTGTTGGCTTCGGACAACGAGGCCTTATTGTGGCTCCTCCTCGAACGGGTAAAACTATTCTTATGCAGGGCATGGCTCGTGCCATTCAGGTCAACTATCCTGAGGCACACATGATCATCTTGCTGGTGGATGAACGTCCAGAGGAAGTAACCGACTTCCGAAGACAGGTCAGCGGAGAAGTCATTGCTTCAACCTTTGACGAACCAGCAGAAAGTCATGTCCACGCCGCGGAGATGGTCATCGAAAAGTCTCGGCGCATGGTAGAGGCAGGACGCGATGTAATCATTTTGCTAGACTCAATTACCCGACTGGCTCGTGCCTATAATACAGTAGTGCCAAGCAGCGGTAAAATTCTGACTGGCGGTGTCGAGGCGAATGCCTTGCAGTTGCCCAAGCGTTTCTTTGGTTCCGCCCGCAACATCGAAGACGGTGGCAGCCTCACAATTCTGGGTACAGCATTGGTAGAGACTGGAAGCAAAATGGATGAAGTCATCTTCGAAGAGTTTAAGGGAACTGGTAACCAGGAACTACACTTAGATCGAGGCTTGGTTGACCGACGGATCTTCCCTGCACTCAATATGGAAAAAAGTGGCACTCGTAAGGAGGAACTGCTTTACCACCCAGATGAAATGCGTCAAATCCACCTTTTACGCAGAGGCATGAAGGGACAACCCACGCTTGATGCAATGGAGACCTTAATTTCACGAGTTAAGAAGACCAAGACCAATGCGGAGTTCCTGATGACCGTCGGCAAATAGCTGACTGTATTGCTTTCAACCTGTAACTGTATTGATGCGCTTCACCGACCCGGACAACGTTCTCCAGTCCATAGTAAACCATGGTCTAATTCCCGAGGACCATGTGGAGGGAGTTCGTGAACGAGTTGAAGAAAATCCAGAGACTCTGGATACCGATCAGGACACTATTGTTGAGCTGATTAATGAGGGTATCCTCAACTACGAGCAGATCCGAGACTTACTGGCCACCGACTTTAGCATGGAAGTCGTATCACTGCCAGAAATGGATCTCCCTCCCGAGCTAATTGAGACACTAAAGGTTCGTGACGAAAGCAGCGGTCAAAGCCTAGCCGAACGCTACAGTGCCTTCCCCGTCTACATGGACGGATCCGATCTCTACGTGGCCCTCTGCGACCCCATGAACATGGAAGCCACAGATGATCTGGGGCAATTTGTAGGAATGGAAATCTACCCCTACTTAGTCGCGGCTGACGAGTTGGAGTCCTTCCTTGATCGCCACTACAAGGACGGCAGTCACATGACGCCAGATGGCAGTGAAGGCCAAGGCTTATCCGGCCTTGAAGAATCCTCTCTTGAGCTAGGTAGTGCAGAACTCAATCTGGACAATCTTGGAGACGAGGACGCAGGACCGATTGTAAAATATGTTCAGACCTTGATATCAGATGCAGTCAATATCGGTTCCTCTGATATCCACCTTGAACCTCTCGAAAAGCGCTTTCGCATCCGCTTAAGAGTAGACGGGGTTCTGCAGGAAGTAGACAATCCGCCTAAGCGACTGCAACCTGCAATAGTTTCACGCCTAAAGATTCAGTCTGGCATCAGCATTGCGGAAAAACGTATTCCGCAGGACGGAAGAATTCAGACTTCTGTTGGCGGCAAACCAATCGATCTTCGTGTTTCTACAGTGCCGACAAATTTTGGCGAGTCGATCGTCATGCGTATCCTCGACAAGGAAAGTCTGAGCATTGGTCTGCCACAGCTTGGCTTTTTCAGCGACGACCAAGCCCTTTTTGAGAGGATGATCAATATGCCGGACGGCATCTTCCTAGTCACTGGTCCTACTGGTTCAGGAAAGTCCACCACCCTGTACTCCGCGCTCAATGTTATAAATAAGCCTGACCGGAAGATCATTACGGTGGAAGATCCAGTCGAGTATCAACTCAAGGGCATCAACCAAGTTCAGGTACAACGGGAGGTAGGAATGACCTTCTCTGCAGCACTTCGGTCCATGCTCCGTCAGGCACCTAACATAATCATGGTTGGGGAAATCCGTGATGGAGAGACTGCAGAAATCGCTGTTAATGCTTCGCTAACTGGGCACATGGTGTTCAGTACCCTACACACAAACGATGCACCCAGTGCGGTGAGTCGACTCGTCGACATCGGTTTGAAACCTTATCTTGTATCTGCATCTCTAAGAGGCGCCCTCGCACAGCGACTTGTCCGCCGTATCTGTGACAACTGTAAAGAAGCTCACGACCCTGACCCGCGTACGCTGAACTCTTTGGGTATTCAACGCGACCAAGCTGCAGAGGCAGTATTCATGAAGGGACGTGGATGCCCGAAATGCAGGAATACTGGCTTCAAGGGCCGCATGGGCATCTTTGAAATCTTCACTATTGACGAGGAGATCGAGCAGATGATCTACGAAAACCGTACAATCGTCGAATTGCGCAAAAAAGCACAGGACTTAGGAATGCGTACCCTTCGTGAAGATGGCATTCGAAAGGTGCTTGCGGGACGTACCACAGCTGAAGAGGTCCTGAAAGCCACCGTGTCTGGACACTGATATAATGTTTTCTGAACACGATCCAACGATTCAAGACATCCTCCAGAACAGTGGGGCGATTACACCAGAGCGTCTTGAGACATTGCTTAACAAGCGTGAAGAAGAAGAGTGCTCTCTTTCTGAACTCGTCCTTTCTACTGAGTCTGTACCTCGGTCACGCTTTTTTCACCTAATCGCGGATTTCCTAGGTTACGACTACCTCGAGGAGATGCCGGAAGAGATTTCTCAAGAAGCGGTTCACGCTGTCGACGCCGAAGAGGCCCGTCGCCTGGGAGTACTGCCTATTTCCATCGATGGGAACAGTCTCACCCTGATTCCCAAAGACCCCTTCAACTTTTCAGTAATTGACGAGCTAGGGTTTGAACTGGGCCTCGATATTGAGGTTTTGGTTACTGATCCCGACTTGGTAGAGGATATTCTCGACGAGGTCTATGGACAGGAACAATCCTACGAAGACTTCCTATCTGAAATCGATGCGGACTCGATCGCGGATATGGAGGAAGGTGCTTCTGCATCGGAATTAGCTGCAATGGCTAATGAAGGTCCGGTCGTCCGCTTTGTGAACCTAGTACTCACTCAGGCTGTCAGAGATAAGGCTTCCGACATTCACTTTGAGCCCTTTGAGGACGAATTCAAAATCAGATACCGTATTGATGGTGCACTTTACGAGATGGCACCACCGCCACTGACACTGGCTGTTCCTGTAATATCGCGTGTAAAGGTTTTGGCAGACCTTAATATTGCAGAGCGTAGAATACCACAAGATGGCCGTATCAAAATTACGATCGGTGGCAGCCCTGTAGATCTTCGTGTCTCCACTTTGCCAACTTCATTTGGAGAGAGCGTGGTATGCCGTGTTCTCGACCAGTCTGCGATTAATCTAGACATGGAAAAACTATCCATGCCCGAGGAGATCATTACCGGAGTACGTACTGCAGTTGACCGACCCAATGGTATTTTTATTGTAACTGGTCCTACAGGTTCGGGTAAAACAACTACCCTTTACGCAGCCCTGAGAGAGGTTAACAAGATTGGCACAAAGATTCTTACAGCAGAAGATCCTGTTGAGTATGAGCTTGAAGGCATTGTCCAGGTACCGGTTAACCATGCTGTGGGTATGGACTTTGCAAAAGTGCTGAGAGCCTTCCTTCGTCAAGATCCCGATAAGATTATGGTAGGGGAAATTCGAGACCTTGAGACAGCACAAATCGCTGTACAGGCTTCTCTTACTGGGCACGTTGTACTCAGCACGCTGCACACTAACGACGCAGCAGGGGCTGTAACACGGCTCATAGATATGGGTCTAGAACCTTTCCTAATTGCAGCGTCACTGGAGACTGTTCTCGCACAACGTCTTGTACGCCGCATCTGCAAAAACTGCCGTACTGCTTACGAGCCTGATACTGAAACCATTCAGTTACTAGACGCCGATCCCACAGAGATCTCGGATAAGAACTTTTTTATGGGTAAAGGTTGCCGAGAATGTGCCCAAACTGGCTACAAAGGTCGACTTGGGCTCTATGAAATGATCGAAGTCAACGATTCAATCCGCCTTTTGATTACTGAACGTGCTCCCACCTTGGTAATAAAGAATCGTGCTATGGAACAAGGAATGCGTACCTTGCGAGACGACGGCTTGAGAGCTATCTTCAATGGAGACACCACTGTCGAAGAAGTTCTCAAATACACTTAAGCCACAAAACACTTGCGCTAAGGAAAACAGCCAGCAAATACTGGCTTAAAGCTTGCACAACTTGGAGTGGTAAGACTAAATTGCGAGGTTTGGTCTAATAGACACTCCCCCTTTTCGAAATGCCAAAATTTAGATACACTGCAATCGATGCCGAAGGTAACCAAAAGACAGGACGTGTTAGTGCTGGAAGCGAGGAACAAGCTCAAGAGAAACTCGAAACCCTAGGCTATTTCGTTCAAGAACTTTCCGTCGAAACCCGTGGGGCAAAAGCGTCTCGCACCAAGGATATCCGGCGGCGAAGTCAAGACTTCTCAGGAGATGCTGACGAAGGCAAGACCAAGAAAAAGAAGAAACGTTCTGGTCGAGCAATCAATAAGGAAGGTCTTACGACGTTTACCCGACAGATGGCCACGCTGCTCAATGCTGGTCTTCCCCTTCTTCGTAGCCTGGAGGTAATGATCCGACAACAGAAAGGGCCATTCAAGGAAGTACTCGAGGATCTGGCTGAAAATGTGCGTGGAGGTAACTCATTCTCCGATGGTCTTGAGATGCACCCCAAACTCTTTGACAACTTGTTTATTAACATGGTGAGAGCTGGTGAGGCAGGGGGTGTTCTTGAAGTTGTTCTCGACCGTCTAGCAACCTTCATGGAGAAGGCCGAGAAAACCCGAAAGAAGGTTCAATCAGCAATGGTCTATCCCGCAGTGGTTGTTTCTGTGGCGGTATTAGTTGTTGGAGTCCTTATGGTATTTGTCGTACCCCAGTTCGAAGCAATCTTTCGGGAAATGGCTTCAGACGGTGGAAATGCCTCCATGCCTGGTCCTACACAGCTTGTTATAAACGTTAGTAACCTGTTGGGAGCTGTCTTTAAATCCGCGATTCTTTTTGTGCTTTCGATCGGTGCCATCGTGGGCAGCTATATTGGATTCAAGCTTTTTGCTGCTAGCACACCTGGCAAACGCATCCTGCACAAACTATTCATGATTCTACCAAAGGTAGGTGACATGGTTCAATTGGTCAGTATGAGCCGGTTCACCCGAACTTTCGGTACCTTGATGGATAGCGGTGTTCCAATTCTTCAGGCGATGACTATTAGCACGGATATTATCAACAATGTCCACTATCGTGATGCACTCACTACCGTCCACGATGCAGTGCGTGATGGTGAATCAGTGACAGCACCCATGCAGCGCATCAAGATTTTCCCTCCTATGCTTTCAAGTATGGTTGAGGTCGGAGAGGAAACCGGACAGTTACCAGAAATGCTCAATCAAATTGCAGATAATTACGACGAAGACATTGATAACGCTGTGAGTGCAATCACATCAATCATTGAGCCAATCCTTATTGTGTTCCTTGCAGTTGTAGTTGGATTTATCGTCATAGCCCTATTCCTCCCAATCATCGGAATTATGCAGAACATGGGCGGATAAACTAGAGATTTTGATCTCATAGCACTCCAAGTAAACCATTAAGAATTCATGAACAATACCAACCGCCGCAATTTCTTGAAATCTAGCGCGACCGTCGGAGCGGGAATCACGCTGACAACACAATTTAACTCAACTTGGGCTGGAATCAAGGGAGCCAATACTGATGTGCGTGCAGCAGTTATTGGTTGTGGAGGGAAAGGTTCAGCACATGCCCGTCATCTAAAAAGCTTGGCGAAAATGGGAGTCCGTGTCACAGGAGCATGTGACCCAGACACTACAGCCTTGGATCGTCAGAAGAAAACTTTTTCAGACTCCAAGCAAAAGCTAAACACATACACAGACGTAAGAAAGCTCTGCGAAGACAAGGAAGTCGACGCCGTGATAATCGCCACTCCTAATCACTGGCATACCCTTGCTGCCATCTGGGCACTTCAAGCAGGTAAGCACGTATATGTTGAAAAGCCTGTCTCACACAATATCTGGGAAGGTGGCCAACTAGTAAAGGCTGCTGAAAAGTATTCTGATCTGATTGTACAGCATGGCATGCAGCGACGTTCTGCCAAGGGCTGGAACCAAATCATGGAATGGATCAAAGACGAGCCTCTTGGAAAGATGCTCTATTCTCATGGTTTCTGCTACAAGCCCCGAAAAAGTATCGGAAAAGTTGAAGCACCCCAGCAACCGCCCAGCACAGTAGACTATGGTCTTTGGAGTGGTCCCCGCGGGGAGTTGCCTATTCGACGCGGACGATTTCATTATGACTGGCACTGGCAATGGCCTTATGGAAACGGGGACATTGGAAACCAAGGCCCACACCAGCTTGATGTAGCCCGCTGGGCTCTCTCCCAAGACAAGCTTCCTGAAAGTGTATTGAGTGTAGGTTGTCGTCTAGGTTATGATGACGATGGGACGACTGCTAACACTCAGATTGCCTACTTCGATTACAAACCATGCCCATTGATATTTGAAGTGCGTGGACTTCCCAGAAAAGGCTTAGACTGGGGTCAAGGCATGGATAATTATAAAGGGATAAGAATCGGTAATGTCATCCACTTTGAAGGCGGATATATCGCGGAGAACCGAGCCTTTGATAATTCGGGTAAGGCAATCCAAAAGTTTGACGATGTGAGTGGTCGCGGTCACTTAGAGAACTTTATCGAGTCCATTCAAACTGGCAAACAGCTTTACACTTCTAAAGTGCACCATGGCCATTGGTCAGCCGCCTTAGGTCACATGGCCAATACTTCTTACAGAATTGGAAAAACTGCAAATCAGGAAGATATCAAGAACTCAATTAGTGAGAACAAGAATTTTTCTGATTCCTTCGACAGACTGGCTCAACATCTTGACTCCAATGGAATAGACATCTCTGGAAAGAAGGTAAAACTTGGAGCTGACCTTTCAATGGATGCCAAAAGTGAGTTGTTTACTGGCAAGAAATCAAAGCCTGCCAATGAATTAGAGCGTGGAATCTACAAGGCGCCATACGTTATACCAGAAAAAGTGTAAGGATTCTTGGGAATGAATTATTGACCTGAGATTACGACTCTAAGCCCGATCGTTCCAACTGAATCCCAAGGCTTTGACTCTGCACGGTCTGCACAACGCATCCGTGTAAATTCTAATTTCCAGCTCCCTCCCCTGTAGACCCGGTTAACTCCGAAATCAGGTCCAGTAGGATTGGTTTGGTCTTCTGAAGAATATGTATTAAGCCAATCCCATGTCCATTCTGCCACATTTCCAGCGATGTCATAAAGGCCGTAATTAGTTGGATCAAATTGGCCAACTTCGATAGCCTCTCCAGGATTATGCCCGTAGTTTACTTCAAAACCGTATGTTACATCACCCCAAGGATAAATACTGCCTTCTAGACCACTTCGAGATGCCTTCTCCCACTCAGCTTCTGTCGGCAAACGAAATCCGTTAGCATTCCAGTCCACAGCACTAGAAACAAGGTCTATGTTGCCTGTCTTGTAGATTGTGGACTTACTAGAGTCCGTGTAATAAA
>CAJWWL010000118.1 GCA_913048125.1 uncultured Opitutia bacterium
TGAATGCTCTTTTAGGTCTGGGATCATTGCCGACTCCTCCCAAGTAGGCCCAGTTCCCGTAGTTGCTGCAAGGGTCATAATCAATAAGGTGATGTTCGAAGAAACGGGCTCCTGCTAGCCAGCTTTGCCCCAAGTCATTCACCAGATAGGAAGCCACAATTTGTCTGCCTCGGTTGCTCATCCATCCACTCTTTATCAACTCCGTTATGTTGGCATCTACCAGTGAGTTTCCGGTTTTTCCCTGACACCATTCTTGAAGAGCCTCGTGATGCGGGATCGTTGATTGAACCTTTTCCCCCTTTATTCCTGCTGGCATAAACAGTTTCGCTCCGTGTTTGCGAGCTACGTAGCGGAAAAACTCTCGCCACAGGAGCTCAAAAAACAGCCAGTAAGTGCTTTCATTGGCGGTTCTATACTCTTCGTATTTTTTAATTTCCCAGTACACCTGTACTGCCGATAGACATCCTGCTGACAACCACGGCGAGAGTTTTGATGAATAATCTGCTCCCAATAGACCGTTTCTTGTTTCCTTATAATTTCGCAGGCAGTTTCTTTCCCAGATCCACCCATTCATCCTTGCCCACCCCTCTCTCTCTCCTCCCCGAAAGTTAAGCACGGACCTTTCATCAAAACTTGGTATATCGTATCCTAGTTTACCGAGAGTCGCCAAATCTCCCTGTGGCTTCCATGAACAGCTTAAAGTTTTAGGTTTCGGGCAAATCTCCCGAATTTTTAGTTGTTTTTCGACCTTACGGCGGAATACCGAGAAAGTCTGAGGTAAGTCTTTCAAGGGGAAGGGGAGATCTTCGTTTTCAAAAAGCCCCTTTCCCCCACAGAGTACCAACCTACATTTTTCGGCTAAGGCCTTTTCATCGCTTGCTTCGTATGGAGCGTCTTCCCTTTGGGTGTAACAAGTGTCACATCCAAGCTCTGCCATTAATTTCGGGATTTCTTTTACTGCGTTGCCGTACAAGAATTCAATTTCACCTCCAATTTGATTTACTTCTGACCGGAGTTCATGGAGGGATTCTAGTAGGAACTTAGCGCGGGCAGATCCCATGCGTTCGATGTTCCAAAACCGTTTATCAAACACATAGACCAACAGCACCTCATCATTCTCTTCGATCGCCTTTTCTAATGCAGGGTGGTCGCCAAGACGAAGGTTTGTACGTAGCCAGCATATTGCTCTGTTCATGATTGGATTTCTTTCCGGGTTGAATTGATTCCAATTCGCTGAATCCAAAAACAAAGATCATTTCTGTCTTTTTACACAGTTTCTAAAACTTTTCTACGAGTAGTTTATACTATGCTTTGTGGTTTTATGGCTAATCTCGAAACGATACATCTAGGCTCATGGTTATATATTGATCCTAGACTGCAGTCGCTGGCGTTCTAAATGCGTCCTAATTCTTCATCATGTTGCTGGGGTGGGCCTCTATGGGGCCTGCCCCTTTTGGGGTCTAAATCAGCCAAACAAAAACCACACGTACTCTACAATTTTAACCCGCATTCCTGAAGGCCACCTTTGGTGTCGTAACGCTAGAATACCCCGTGCACCTGATCACAACCTACCGCTACCTGTGATTAATCCATCTACCCCGTGATTGTCTGATTCAACCATGTCACCACAGCAGCGCACGGTTCTTGCCGAGAAGATTTCCACGCTCATCGAGAACTCTCTAGGTAAAGGAGCCCGGGTTGTTAACTTCAATCCGATTTACGATCTTATCGATCAATACAGTCCTAAATTTGCTGACTTTTACGTTAGCGGACACATCCCGTTCAGGACTGGTAGTGGTAAGGACTTCAAGGCAAAAGACCTCACTGATGCAATATCCCAGTTCATCATTTGGTCCTATGACCAGAATCCTGAGATTTCTAAGGAAGAAGCCATCTCAGCCTTTGGAAGAGCTATCCACATTAGCAGTGCGATAGAGAAGGGCAATGAACCAGTTGTCCATATTTCGGGGAGTGAGCCTGTCTCCACTCAAGCCAAAGATTACGATAGATCTGATTTGGCGTATAGAGCATAACACTCCGAGCATTCTCAGGAGGGAATCTCCTTAGTCACCATGCCAAAGTTTTGTTCGTTCACATGAGCATCACTGCGTTCGATCGCACCTGCAAACCGCATTTTAGCTAACTTGAACAACTCATTATATACCTCTCGTGCTTGGTATCTTGTTGAGGGCTCAACTAGATATTTTTTATACGAGAGTGAGATCTAAGGCTGATCAGCCTAGGTAGGTCCAAATAAGTCCTGCGCTAAGAATAAAAACTTGGGGGACAAAATTCAGTAGTATGCTTTTTTCCTTCCAGGCAAAACCTACAATGCTCCACGTGCATGCGCCAATCAAATGAACCAAGACATTCAAGGGATGTATATTGATGGCATGTAAGCAAATCGCAGTCACGATCGTGCATGCACTGAAGTATTTAAGAAAAAAAATTATATTTTTTGGTTCTTCTGAGTCCGAAGATTTTTCCATAGTGATCAGTTTCTTGTTAGATTCAAAATGGACTTACTTTGGTAATCCCAAAACCTTCTCTGATTATCGGTGGACATATCATAAATCCATGTATTTGACCTCCACCTGAAAAACAATGGGTGCAGGTTTCTTCCAGTAAAGAGCCAACCTTCATTTTCATCATATAGCCAAAAACCATCCTCATCATCTCCGGATAGGAATAGCCACCCGTGCAATTGATGGTAGAACCAGCCATTATTTCTTCCATAAAAGACGCCAAACCAATCGGAACGCCACCATCCTGAATCGAGAGATTGTGTGTTTACATCACTCCAAGGCGTATCTGCAGGCTGGATTTCCAAATCAAGTGTATATGTTGGTGTTTTGTAGATCCCATCTGTGCCGGGATATCGGTAGCCAGTAATCTCAATCGAGTAAGATCCTGCATTTGTAGGAGTGCCTGATATGAGGGGTCCTAAAGCCGATCCATTGAAGCTTAAACCCTCTGGTATTCCTTCGACTTTGTAGCTAGCAGCAAAGTGCCCGTAGGTATAAAACCCGAAACTATAGTCATCACCAACCTTTGCTTGTGAAGGATTTTCCTCGTCTGATTTGACGTAGGTTGTTGCTCCAGAAATTGCATGGGTTGCAAGCGTGCCCGAGATTGCTGGCACAACAAATTTTGAACACCAAATCTTGGGATTTATCAAAACTGCTGCGTTCAGTATTGATTTGACTGGAGGTGGCAGGGGCACCCGCAGCAGTACTATGAACAACAGTGTGACACTGTAGTTAGCTTTCCAAACTAATTGCATCCACATCCTCCTCCTCCCACTCTTCCGCCACCCCTAGATGCCTCCCTGCTGAAGTAGGCATGATCAAACATTTTGACGCCTAGCTTATCCCTCTTTTCATTCATTAGATAATCGGCAAGATAGGCTCTATCTAACCTCGAAACCGTCACTTTTGTAGTATTGCAACCGGTTAGCATTGCAAAAAGCATAGTTGTAACGCTGGTAAGAATCTTAACTCTGATAGACATTAGGTATTAGATATTTTCCGAGGTTTTTCGTCCAGTAAAGTCCCTTGGCAGTTCTTACACAGCCTTCCGCGTTGAAATAACTATCGATAAGATTAACTCCTTCTCTATCCCCTTTCAGTAGGGAGGCTGTAGCCAAAACTCCCGCTTCAAGGCATGAACCTGCAATCACTGATGAGGAGTATGTGTTGTATGGTACAGGATACCCTTTTCGGTGATCGATAAGGTGACTGTATCTTTTCCCGTCAAAATCGAAATATCTCATGTATGTGCCTGATGTAGCGACAGCACCGTTTGTGATTGAAAGTGCTAGCTTAGTTTCCCCAGGTTTCGTTGGGTCTTCAATGCCTACTACCCATGCGCCACCTTGTGGAGAACTACCATTACAGCGGATATCACCGCCAAAATTAATCAAAAAATCTTCTACACCAAAACCGCAAAGCATCTGATGCAAGCAATCAACGGAGTACTCTTTTCCCATTCCTCCAAAATCCAAGCCCATACCTTTCTCGGTAAGAAAGACTGATTTTTCATCCCATAAAACCTTCGACCAACCAACTTTTTTCAGTGCAGACTGTACTTTGCTATCAGTTGGGATTTCTGGTGTCTTTCGCTTGAAGTCCCACAACTTCGAAAGTGGCAGAGTGGTTGGATCAAACATTCCCTCTGTTAAGAAATTTAACCCAGCACAAATTTCAAAAAGTCTGTAGTCTTCCTCTTTGATCGGTGTTGGTCTCACTCCCGCATTGGTGTTTATAAGACTTATTAGGCTCTCACCGTCGTATCTAGAGTACCTACCCTCGAAGTATCGTACAAATTTCAAGATTTCCTCCCCAATAAGTGAGTCGCGCTCGGCACCTTCGGTCCGGTATATAACACAACACTTTGTGCCCATCGCTTTGAAAGCGAGGTTCCTAAAGTCGGTATCACAAAATTTGGATGTCATCCTTCTAGTACAAACTTTAAAACGACCACTGAAACCCTGCAGTAGTGATGCTTGATTTCGGGTAGTAAGTCTTTGTTGTCTTTGTATCAAGTCCTTCCATCTTGTATCGATCAAATGACAGATCTATGATCAAATTTTCTTGGTGTATGTATGTTAGTTTCAGTCCGGCTGTTTTAGCATGGAGTTTTGAGATTCTGTAGTCTGCTGAGTAATGACTTCCTTCTCCAACTGGTTGCAAAGCAGGAGTAATCCCGGTGTCATCGAGACTTGTCTTGTAGTAATCTGCAGCCTCTTGGTGGTAATATCTAAAACTGGGTTCGATAATTATCCTTTCACTCAAGCGTTTCGGGACTCTTACTCCGAATGTGTTACCAACGAGGCCTCTATCATCACAAAAATATCGATAAGATGATTCGATACTAGCCTCCCAAGTCTCCAAATATCTTCGACCTTGTAGGAAGATTGCTAATGTTTCTCTTTTATTGGGTCTGTTTTCGGGATGCATGTATAGTATTTCTTTCTCCCGAAGAGGATCTCCTGCAAAGAGAATTTCACCCAAACCTATCTGCTTGTAAGGATCACTCAAGTAGCCCCTAGGTCGTCCATAGGTAACGTCTAAAGACAGAGTTGTCCTGTCATCAAGTATCCGATAAAATCCCAAAACTATTTCTGGAGTGTCCTTTTCTAGGAACCCAAGACCCGGTCCACCGGGGACTGACGTATCTACTTCGTCGTCCTTGTAAGAGAAACCTCCAGTCAGGACTAGGGTCTCCTCGGCGATTTTCTGGGAGACAGAAAATGCATAGCTTTTAGATACATAATCAGGTTCTTTGCTCAAGCCTACCTCAAAGGAATAGTCAAATAAAGTCCCCTCATGCTTGAGCTCAATCGTTCCAGCTCTTCTCTCTTCTTCAATTTCAACTAACCAGTCATCAGGACCAATTTCAGGAGGTTTTCCATACGGAGTGGCACCACTTACCGAATCGATCATAACCCCGCTCTCTAGAGACCAATTACCAGCCAGTTTTAGCTCTGATAGGAAATACCAAGACCTAACTTTGATTCTGCCGTCATCCTCGTTCCAGTCTTGGTACTTTGCATGCAATGCCTTCTGTGCATTTAGCTTTTGTGCCAAAATGTATATCAACGCAGAGACGATTGTAATCCGAAGTGTCAGGGTATATGAGAAAATTCCTGCAACACGCGGAAACGACTTACTCTTGGCAAACATCAAAAATATTTATTCATCGTACAATACGATAGTTTGCCAACCGCAGACCTAAATTGATTGCTTTAAGGAACCACACTGACACTCACTCAGATTCTGGTTAAATTCAATCTTAGCAATCCACCTTAAGACTCGTTCCAAAAGATCTTCAAATTATGTGTCTGTCGACCGGCGACGATGATATCTGGCTTGCCGTCTTTGTTTAGATCGGCGGCTTTCAAATCTTCTACTGCAATCTCGGCTCCGCTTAATTGGTGCGTTTCCCACTCTGTGTAGTCTTTATTTTTCGGGACAAATAGTTTTACTCCTGGGACTGCGCGGGGATTCATGCCGCGCCATCCGGCAACGACTTGGTCGCCGCCCGTGCCGAGGAAGTCTGCACAAGCTAGGGCATGGCCGTCTTTGAATGTGGTGTCGAGTACGATGCGTTGCCAGTTGTTCCCATTTTTACGATAGCAGACGACCTTTGAACCATGACGAGGCTCAATCGTTGCTACGATTCTTTCGCCATCCGGAGTGAGTCCATCTCTAACTTCCCCTCCAAATTCTTCAGACACAACTTTTCGATTCCAAGTTCCGTCCTTTTTTCGGTCTAGATGCCATGTTCCTTCTTGGCCAGTGATCAGAAGCTCTTCTTCAATGTCTTTATCCCAATTGACTGGGTGGAAGTTGTGGCTGTTATGAAGAAATTCGCAAACTAGAGAGGTCTTCCACTTTTTAGTGGGGTCTTTGGGTTTGTCATAGGCAAGTACCTTCAGAGGGGCACCAGCATTGTTTTTGTTGCCGCGTCCGTGGAGAGGTTTGACGATAAGGTCGAATTTGTTCTCTTGGTTACGCACCCAGTGCATGCGATGGGTGGTAGGTTCGTGGTGGAGTTGGATGGGTTTCCAGTTTGCCGCGCGGTCTTGTGTTGGCTGGAGGTAGAAGACGGCTCCAGAGTTCACCGTGTCATTGGGGCTCCATTGGGCGCCAACAGCAATCTCAGCTCGACCGTCTCCATCAAGATCCCGCGCGGTCACACAGACATGGTCGCGTTGGGTGAGATGACCGGAGATGATGTGTTTCTTCCAGCTAGGATTTTCGTACCATGCAACCTTGTCTTTGTCCACAAGGATGATATCGGGTTTCTTATCTGCATTCATGTCGGCTATCTGTAGCCCGTAGCCAACGCCAACCTTGGTATCGATGTCCTGTTGGCGAAACTTTGGCTGTACTGCAGTGAGAACGCTCGCGGTTAGGGTAAGTGCAAGGATTGTTTTCATGGTGAATTCTAGATTCGAATTACAGGAATATTCCAGCGATACAGGCGTTGGTGTAGCTGACTAAGATGCCGCCTGCCATCGCGCGAAGACCGAGAGATGCAAGGTCTTTACGGCGTTCTGGTGCGATTGTACCGATGCCTCCAATCTGGATGGCGATGCTTGCGAAGTTGGCGAAGCCGCAGATTGCAAATGTACCAAGTGCAAAGCTGCGGGGATCGAGAGTTTCCTTAGCTGCGGTGAGGTCAAGATACCCTATGAATTCTGTAAAGACTATGCGTTTACCGAATGCTTGTCCGACCTCCACACAGTCCTGCCAAGGCACTCCAATTAGGAAGGCGAAGGGTGCATTCAGCCACCCGAGTAGACGGTCTATGGTAATGGGATCTTGTACATTAGCCCATTGTTGTGGCTGGACGAGGAGGAAGTTTATGGCTGCTATGGCTGCAGTGAAGCCGATCAGCATGGCAAGAACATTGAGGGTGAGCTTCATCCCGTCGCTTGCACCCTGACACATGGCGTCGAGTGCGTTATGGGTGGATGGTGTAGGGTCTTCTTTTGTACCATCTGCAGTCTCACTCTTCTCAGTTTCAGGGAGGAGAATTTTGGATAGGTACAGAGCAGTCGGTGCAGCCATGAAGGATGCCGTCAGAAGGTGTCCTGCTTGTACGCCCATGCCTGCATAGATGGCGAAGACTCCACCGGCGATGGTGGCCATTCCTCCAACCATCATGGTGAGGATTTCACTACGCGTCATCCCTTTTAGGTAGGGTTGTATGACTAGGGGAGCCTCCGTCTGACCCATGAAGACGTTTGCTGCGCAGCAGAGGCTTTCACTTCCGCTGGTCCGCAACAGCCGGCGCATGGCCCATGCCATTGCTCTAACGATCTTTTGGAGTATGCGCAGATGGTAGAGAAGGCTGGATAGTACTGCGACGAGAATAATTGTCCCGCCTATGGTGATCGCGAGAATGAAGCCATTCTGTTCACCAAAGGCTTTACCGAGGACTTGTGAATCAGCAAGAGGACCGAATACTAGTCGAGTTCCTTCACCTGCAAATTCAAGAATACGGTTGGCAATTCCATCCGCAAAATTATAAAGCCCGGCACTAACTGGCGTTTCAGGGATGAGTAGAGCGGCAAGGCAGACCTGAAGGGCCAGACCGGTAAAGACTGTCCGCCAAGGGAAGTTACGGCGTTTTAGGGAGATGAGCCAAGCCAGTAAGAGAAACGTGACGAGACCAAGTAGACTTATTACCTTTAGCAAGCTTTGAGGTGGGTTTACGTTAGGATAGGGGAGAATTGGTGAGTCATCCGACTCTCTTGAAAATTATTTCGAAGCGAATTCCTCGGCTTTCTCACGAAGTCCTTCTTCGATGACTTCACCCTCACTCTTTTGTTGTTCGGCAGCCATTTTTCGGATGTCGTCAGTGATTTTCATAGAGCAGAATTTAGGCCCACACATGGAGCAGAACTTGGCGACTTTGGCATTGTCATTTGGAAGTGTCTCGTCGTGGTAGGCGCGAGCAGTGACAGGGTCCATAGCAAGGTTGAACTGATCTTCCCATCTGAATTCGAAACGTGCCTTTGAGAGGGCGTCGTCCCATTGCTGGGCGCGTGGATGGCCTTTGGCAAGATCGGCAGCATGTGCGGCAATCTTGTAAGCAATGACACCAGCCTTGACATCGTCACGATTAGGCAAGCCAAGATGTTCTTTGGGAGTTACGTAGCACAAGAGTGCGCAACCAGCAGTGCCAATGTTGGCGGCACCAATAGCTGAGGTGATGTGGTCGTAGCCTGGTGCAACGTCAGTAGTCAATGGGCCGAGTGTGTAGAATGGGGCTTCGTCACACCAGTCCAACTGCTTGTCCATATTCTCTTGAATACGGTGGATTGGGATGTGCCCCGGGCCTTCGTTCATGACTTGAACATCAAATTCCCATGCGCGGCGAGTCAGTTCACCTTGGGTCTTGAGTTCGGCAAACTGGGCTTCGTCGTTAGCGTCATAGATGGAGCCTGGCCGTAAGCCATCTCCGATGCTGAATGAGATGTCGTACTCTGCGCAAATGGCACATATATCGTCCCAGTGAGTGTATAAAAAGTTTTCCTTGTGGTGGCTTAGGCACCACTTGGCTATGATTGAGCCCCCGCGAGAGACGATTCCAGTCATGCGGTTTGCTGTGGTGGGGATGTATCGGAGGAGGACGCCGGCGTGAATGGTGAAGTAGTCCACGCCTTGCTCGGCTTGTTCGATGAGTACATCCCTGAAGGCTTCCCACGTGAGGTCGGCAGGATCACCGCCCACCTTCTCAAGGGCTTGGTAGATTGGAACTGTGCCTATTGGAACTGGTGAGTTTCGTAGAATCCATTCGCGAGTTTCGTGGATTTTTTTGCCAGTGGAAAGATCCATAACGGTATCGGATCCCCATAGGGTGGCCCAGCGGAGTTTCTCGACCTCTTCTTCTATGGAGCTGGAGACGGCAGAGTTACCAATGTTGGCGTTGATTTTTGTGAGGAAATTGCGCCCGATGACCATGGGCTCAAGTTCTAGGTGTCGTTTGTTAGCTGGAATTATAGCGCGACCTCGTGCGACCTCACTACGAAGATACTCAGCGTCTAGGCCTTCACGGGCAGCAGCGAAGTGCATTTCCTCAGTGATGATACCCTTACGTGCATAGTGCATCTGGGTGGGAGTTTTGTCACCGCGTTTCTCGCGGCGGTCTATCCATTTCTCTCTTAGTTTTGGAAGGCCCTCATTGACGTCGGTACCAAGAGGTCCACTGGTGTCATAGAGATCGATTGGTGTGGAATTGTCGGTTAGGTGTACTCGACGGTAGGGCACGCAGAGAGTTTCGCCATCTTCGGTAGGGATTTGTCGGTACGCTTTCTCGCTGTTGGGGAAGGCTTCCCCGTAGTCATTGTGAGAGGGCGTGGATGCGGAGCTGTTGTCCTGGTCTGGTTGGATCATAGTTTGGCCTTCTAGAGGATGTGTGGTTAGGGCTCTAGATGAATTCGTTGACAAGATTCTCCAGCATTTCCTGACGGCCTGAAGGAATGTCCTCAATGTTCTTCTGTAGGGCGAGTGTTTCCAGTTCGGCAAGGCTAGCGTTTCCTGATTCGATCTTCTGGCCTAGTTCGGAGTCCCAAGAACTGTAGCGTGCTTTGACGAAATCGCCAAGGCGACCATCTTCAATGATGTTGTGCGCAATCTTCAGACCGCGAGCAAAAGCGTCCATTCCGCCTATGTGACAATGGAAGAGGTCTACAGGTTCGTGTGATTCGCGTCGTCGCTTGGCATCGAAGTTTAGTCCTCCTGTGGTGAAACCACCGGTTTGGAGGACCACAAGCATGATCTGGGTGGTGAGGTAGATATCTGTTGGGAATTGGTCTGTGTCCCATCCTATGAGTTCGTCGCCCGTATTTGCATCGATGGAGCCCAATGCGTCGGAGCCAGCAGCGACGGTAAGGTCGTGCTGCATTGTGTGACCGGCGAGTGTAGCGTGATTGGTCTCAATGTTCAGCTTGAAGTGCTCCATGAGGTCGTACTGCCGAAGGAAGTTCAGACAGGCCGCTGCATCAGAGT
>CAJWWL010000119.1 GCA_913048125.1 uncultured Opitutia bacterium
CGTAATAGGCGAGTAGTAAGAGGTTGGGTGTATTTGAGTCCTTCCTCCATTCCCGGTACTAGCGTGGGATTACCGTCGCGAGTGCGCTGGTTGAGGATAGGGGTAAATATTTGAATTTCTCCTGGGGCGAAGTCGTAGGGCTCTCGACAGAAGAAGTACATACGATTCCAGTTGTGGAAGTGTGCTCTGTTGGCGGCGTCGTTATCGTGAGGTCTGAAGTCAGTTTGATTTGGTGCAGTGACAGAAGTATCGTACCATCGCCTAAAGTCATTGGTGATCGTATCTACGAAGCGTGTACTGTATGCAGAGGCGAAAAGGAATCCGTTGGTTTCCTTCCAGTTGAGGCGGTTTTGAGGGAGTTGGAATGTGAGAGGTCCGTTACTGGTTTCAATGGTGGCATCAGGTAGGTGCAGACTACCATTTTCGAATCGTCCGCGTGAGTTCCCCATATTGAAGCCTAAGCCCGGATTCGCGTTCTTGAGGGTTACATTGTATGGATTCCAATAGACTAGATACGGCCGTATAATCATCTGAAGCTTGAAAACATCAAGAAGTGCAGCGTAGGCAGCACGTTCGACAGCGTTACCGTTACGCAAGCCCATGGAGTGTTTCTCTGCGTCTAGCGGTCCACCGTTATGTTTCATCAGTCTCCAGGCATTGTTGATCGCTCCTTGTCCCATATCGCTTAATGCTGCTCTTACTCGAGGATCTGTGGCCAAATACTCGAGCAGTTGTCGGCGGGCCTTGGTGCGATCTAGATGGTAACTTGGATAACGTCGGTCCTTGGGCTTTCCCCATGAGTTAAATTTTCCGGCCGAACCGCCCACAAAGCCATTAAGAAATCTCATTTGGTCACTTTGACCACAACTGGGACACACAGGCATGGGGTCGACTGGATTGATAACCTTCCAGTCTTTTGGCGCAATATCATAGGGGGTATTGTCTTTTTGGCATCTGTATCGCCAGTAGCTACCTCGCCATTCACGGACTTGTAGATCCCAAAGGTAGGCGCCATCAACTGCGAAAAAGCCTAGCTTTACGGTGGTCTCCAATAGGATTGGAGCAAGTGCATGACGTATTTGCTCCCTACGGTAGAAAGGCCCTTTAGGGTACATGGCTTGGTTCACGTCGATACGCTCTTTGTGGACCCAGCGAGGTATGTCTGTGAAGTTGGGGCGACTGTGATGTCCAGTCAGGAAAAGCCAGTCATGTTGTGGCGCACCTGTACCAGTACGTGCTTCAATCCATGAGTTTTGGGGTGTGTCCTGTAAACTGGTCTGGGGACCATGTTGCATTGTGTTGGGACTGTAGCTGTAGAGCCCTGGGTCGTCACCGCTACCAACGGGGTCGGCAGGTTTTGGTAACCATGGTTCATCATCGTATTTTGGATCAAGACGTTTCCGAATGCCTCCATCGAAGCCGGGCATGAAGGGTGGTCTCGGTAGGTATAGATTGTACCAAGACTGAGCATAATCCCAAATTGGACCTCTGAGGTACATTCGGTGCTGTTCAGCATTTTTCCCATCAACCGCTAGCTCAGGCTTCTTCTGGTAGACGTCTAAGTTTAGTATCTTGCCATCAGGACCGCGCATGGGGAGGGCTTCTTGCCACATGACCTTTCCAGCAAGTTTCTCTGGAAATTGGTCGCCGAGCCCTCTTGAGAGATCTTTTTTAAGACCACCTCGGGCCATGTCTGCCAGAACTCCTTTTGAGTAGGAGGTGTAGTGATGTTTTAAAGCTTGGTCTTCATCAATTTCCGCATCGCTGACGTGAAGCAGGTCAGGGGTAAGAAGTTGACGGGCTTTTGGATCGTCCAGTAAAGGGTTACTTCTGGGGCTTAGGAGATGTAGTCGGTTAAGGATTTCCTCAGATGTGGCATTTGGATACTGTTGAGAGGGGTCTTCATGAAAGTTGACCTTCGACTTAGTCCCTTCATCCGCCACCCAATAAGCGTAACGACTTTGATCTCGTGAGTCTTTGCCTGAGATGTGAACAGCAGGGACAACCACATCGTCTGGCGGTTGAATGTCTGGGGTTCCAGTCTCATCCGGGTCTGAACTTGGTGCATTGTAAAGTGTGACGGCATCGGGGTGAAGATTCGCATTGGCAGGAGAGATCCACTGGCCGTTAATTTTCCGGTCAACTCCGCTTACTAACCAAGACTGTCGTTGGAGATCAGTTGGCAACTTCGTGTCCCGTTTCCATTGACCGTTGTAAGGATCACGTTCTCTACCTTTGTGGCTCCATTTTTTGGTTGTGCCATCCCAACTGCGCTTCTGCGTATGCCAAATACCTGTCCAGTGCTGTTGCCCTTGGATATTAGGTTGACCATCAGAGTCCTTCCAGACCGATGAAGGTGCGCTGATACGTTGGTCGGGACCGGAGGTTTCTTGAAGTTTGTGGAGGGCGATTTGCACCGCAAATTTTGCATTTGCTCTGGCAGTTGCCAAATCGCGCATAGTCATGGTTTGCCTAGCCTCCAAAAGAACGACCATAACCAATGCAACTCCAACAGTCACCAAAAGGCCCAAGAGAAAAAGCGAAGCAATCAGTGTAAAACCTGATTCTTTACGCTGCTTAAGCGGTTCGCGGTTGGAGGTCTCTAAGTTCAAACCTAGTTTCAGTTAGGGAAATAAAACAGAACACCCAACCTACAAGCGCTCGCGCGCGTGGTCAAGTTTTCCAAATATTTTCGACTGCGAATTTTATTTACCAAACCGAAACTCGCTCAGGCAAGGGATCCGCCGTCCAAGCCATGCGGTCGGAGAGCCGCTTGAGAAGTTTGACCTGAATTTTGGAGTGCTTGGGAGAATTCCACAGGTTTTGGGTCTCTTGTGGATCATATTCCAGATCATAGAGTTCGCCGGCTTCATGTCCATGAGCGACGACAAGCTTGTATTTTTTCGTCCGTAGCATCGTGGCATGGTCGCCTAGGGACGAGTCTTTTTCTCCAGTATGCCATTCGTCCCAGTCCGGAGGCATGGCATTGTAGTATTCGCAGTAAACATCTTGTCGTAGAGGTGAAGTATCCACTTGTTTGGTCAGCTTTGGCCAAAAGTTGTGGCCTTGCATACCGGGTTCAGGCGGTTGCTTTGTAGCGTCGAGGAAGGTGGGCGCAAGATCGACCAATTCAATGAGATCGCTGATTTTCTGAGGTTCAAGCGTCCCAGGTTGTGAAAGGATCAATGGTACGTGTACTGCAGGCTCATAAAAATGAGCGCCCTTTAGATAAATTCCATGATCTCCGAGCATTTCCCCGTGGTCAGACATGTAGACAACCAGAGTGTTGGATAACTGCCCCGAGCGCTCAAGTACCTCTAGCATTCGACCCACCTGTTGGTCAATAAGGTCACACATGGCAAAACAGGAGGCGCGGACTAAACGGTGATCAAGATCGCTCATTTTCCCGAATGGGTAGCCACCATAGGCCTCATTGTGTTCTCTCCTCTGCCAGTGCGGTTTGCTATCTAGTTCTCCTTCCGTGTAAGCGGGTAGAGGTATCTCTTGAAGTTGTTCAGTATACCGATCTAGCAACGATTCCGGAGCATCGAACGGGTGGTGTGGATCGAAGAAGTTGACTGAGAAAAGCCAAGGTTGCTCAGTTCCTGCTTGAGATTCGATGAAATCGATAGCCATTTCTGCGCACCAAGTAGTCTGATGGTTATCAACTTCAGGGCCAAAACTGACGTAAGGACTATCTGGATGTGGTTGCTCCGAGTACGACATCCCCCGACCCTTTAGCCATTGATGGTAAGCATTGGTTTCCCAGCCCGGGCCAGAATGGTGAGACCAGTGAAAGACATCATAGCCATCATTGATCCGTCTTTCCATCTCTGGGCACACAGTTGGGTTACAGGGTGAAAGATGAAGTTTGCCTGCCAAGCCACATTTATAGCCATTATCGGCTAGTATGCGGGGGAGTAGTCGCTCGTCTTCTGGAATCGCTTGTCCATTCTGTCTGCAGCGCGTGGTCCGGGGATAGCGCCCTGTAAGGAAACTGGCCCGACTGGGTGTACAGATAGGGCTTTGGCAAAAGGCGTTTTCAAAGAGCACTCCTCCATTAGCTAATCTGTCAAGATGAGGAGTTTGGACAAACTCATTGCCATAGCACCCTAAGGTGTCCCAGCGTTGTTGATCGGAGCAAATCCACAGTATATTCGTTTTGGATTCCATTTGTCCATCAAGCTGCTGTTGAATCACTCAGGCAATCGAAAAACCTTGCTAATCAGAGTCAATTACACAGTTTTCTCAAGCGTTTTACTACGTAATCAGCTTGATTAAGACTCCATACATTAAGGTTCTGTTACTGATTTTTGCACTTCCTGCTGCGGCGAATGCAAATTTTCTGCTTGGTATCGCGGAGGTCCTTGGTTTGGAAGTCGCCCAAGCCAGTCCTGCTGATGATCTTAGTGAAGCCGTTGGTGGTGAGTCCGGTAACCTTGGACTGCAGCGTCCTGTCACTCTACGCGAACTACCAATAGACGCCACTTTTCTGGTAAACTCCCGCCTCTACCGAACCAGCAACATGTTCAAGTCCGAACAGGATGAACTTGTTGACGAATCTACCGTTTTTGAGTTGGGGGGAACTTTGAGTCTCACTATCCCAGAGGTAACTTTTCAGGGGTACAATGCCACCCCCAGTCTCAATCTCACTCACATGCGTTTTTTTAACGCTAAATTAGCCGATATTCTAGATTTCGAGACTCAGGTAGTGGCTGCATCAATGGGGCTTCAAATATCCGATTCTTTGACCATCACTCCAGGACTAGATTACAACCGCATGATCTCGCCTGGAGGTACTGAACACAAATTTCACGGTAGTGGTGCCAGCCTTATGGCTATGAAGATGATTCCACATGGAGAGAAGGGTATGCTCATGATCATGGGTGGAGGAAAGTGGAATTGGACTCACGGTGATGCACTACTCGATCCAATAACAGGTATACCCATTGTAGAGGTTGATCCTGTTACGGGCGAGATTGGTCTTCCCTTGCGAACTGAAGACGAGCAGGATCGCTGGGACGCCAACATTAATTTCAACTACATGTACAACCTACCTGCTGGCATCATTTTCAGTCCCACTGCTGGAGTTGCAGTCAGCAACTACGTTGCAAATCGGAGTAAGGGTCGTCGTGATGTTACCTACACTCTTGGTGCCAATCTCGGCATGCCCATTCTTGAGTGGTTGAATACCCAAGCATTCGGCACCTACAGCTTTAAAAAGACCAACGCCAAGGGCAAAGAACTCCTCACGCAGGAATTCAAGAACTTCGACTTCGGTATGACCTTTGGCTATTCAAAGGCTTTTTAGGCTGATTCCTTCAACTCGTTTAGTAGGGTATTGTCTCGCCGTCTTCTCCGAAGAACCCTCCTGAGTCTTTGGGTTCAAATCCTTCCGTGTTTCGTATGATTTTCTCCACGGACTCCTCTACCGAATATTTAGCATCTGGACCACCCATATCTGTTCGTACCCATCCTGGACTGATCGATACTACTGTGATCCCATCAGCGGCCAAATCGATGGATGCCTGTTTCGTCAGCATATTCAGTGCAGCCTTACTGGCTGAATAGCCGATAGCACCTCCTAGTTGAGTGTTGCCGCGCAGGGAAATACTTCCCAGACGCGAGGAAACATTGACCACCAGAGGGGCATTCGCTCTTCGAAGATGCGGTAAAAACGAACGCAGCACGAGCATAGTTCCTACTACATTGACCTTGTAAATGCGCTCCATCACGGGAGCCTCTAGCTCCTCAATCGTCCGCCAATCAAGGATTCCTGCATTGTTGTAGAGCAAGTCTATCGAGTGTCCCTCCAATTGTTTTGCGAGAGACTCAATGGAGGTCTCCGACTCAACGTCCAGCGGTAACACTTTGACCTTATCGGGATAGGTCTTGGCTAAATCATTTAGTTCATCAGAGCTCTCCGGATCGCGGCAGGTGGCTATGATTTCACATTGTGAACTAGTTGCTAATTGTCTTACCAACTCAAGTCCAATGCCACGGCTAGAACCTGTGATTAGGATTGTTTTCATAATTTCGTCTTGCGGTCTCGCGTTGTGTCTTTGACTTAGGGCGCTGCAGTTCGAAACGCCACCTTTTCAACAATTTAAAAAATCAAGATATGAAGACACGCAAGCTTGGGGATACCGACCTGGAATTAACAGTCATCGGTTTTGGCACATGGGCCATCGGTGGTGGTGATTGGGGTATGGGATGGGGCGATCAGGATGAGAAGGATTCAATTGCAGCTATCCATGAAGGTCTCGACCAAGGTATCAACTGGATCGACACAGCCCACGCTTACGGCTTTGGAGAGTCTGAGTCTGTAGTTGGTAAGGCCGTTAAGGAATATGGCGGTGAGGTTATTCTAGCGACAAAGTGTGGTGTTCTTCCTAACGAGGATAACAGCCCTTACCGTTTCATCTCACGCAAGACTATCTTTGACGAGGTGGAAGGGTCCTTGCTGCGACTGGGCACCGACTGTATCGATCTCTATCAGATTCACTGGCCAGAGCCTCCTGAAAACGTAGAAGAAGGTTGGCAGGCACTTCTCGACCTCAAGCAACAGGGTAAGATTCGCTGGGCTGGGGTTTGTAATTTCTACGAGGATACTTTGGCTCGTGCCGAACCGCTTGGCCATGTTAGCTCTGTGCAACCTCAGTACAGTATTCTAGATCGCAGAGTAGAGCCTGGCGTTTTGAATTGGTGTCGTGAAAAGAATACCGGCTTTCTAGGCTACAGTCCAATGCACTCGGGTCTGCTCACAGGTAAAGTTTCTCGTGAGTGGTATTCAGGTCTTCCAGATAATGACTGGCGGAAGCACAAACAAGGACATCCGGTGACTCAGTATCTACAGGAGCCTCACATGGACCACTTCCTTGCCTTCGTCGACACCCTGCAATCAATTGCCAAAGATTCAGGCCATACCGTTGGTCAGCTTGCGGTAGCTTGGGTACTCAGTCACCCTGAAGTCACCTCTGCTATTGTCGGAGCTCGTCGACCCGGGCAAATTTCAGAGACTTCTCAGGCTGCTGAGTGGGAACTGACTTCAGGCGAACTTGAACGAATCGAGATCGCGCACGCTGAGTTCCTTACCAAGGTTTAGCAACACAAGGAATGTTTAAGCCCGAGATTAAAAGCGTAATCCTTGCAATATTAGCTCGAAAAAAGAGCTACACTTTTCTGCTCTGTGCGCTTCTGCAATGTTCAGCAGATTCGCTTTCAGCGCACGGCAATCTACACAAAGAGATTGAAGCCCTCTCACTCAAGATTCAGGCCACGCCCAAAAATGTAGCTCTGTGGCTTGAGCGAGCTAGCTTATCTCGACAGCACTCAGATTTTGATGGAGCCCTTCGCGATCTCACCCACGCCCGCACCCTCGATTCATGTGCCGCCGAGTACGATTTTCTTTTTGGCCGAGTCTACGCTGGAGCCCGTTTTCATAAGAGCGCAATCCTGCATCTAAACCGCTTCCTTCTAGAAAATCCTGAAGATCAGGAGGCTCTCCTTACACGGGCGAAGTCACTCTTTATTACCCAAGACGTTGCGGGCGCTTGCCTTGACTACGATAAAGCAATCGGACTACTCGAAAATCCCACTCCAGGGCAACTTCTCGAGCAGGCTCATGCTCATGCTCTAAATCCTGACACTGGAGCTAAGACAGCGATCAACCGTCTTGAGTCAGCTATGGTTCGCATTGGTCGTATCCCCACTTTGCAGGAGGCTGCTCTTCAATACGAGGTTCAGAGTGAGAACTACGCTTCTGCTTTAAAACGCATCAATGAACTTATCCAAGAAGCGCCTCGCCAAGAACGCTGGCTTATTCAAAAAGGTCAGGTGCTACTCCGTGCCGATCGTCAAGGTGAGGCCCAAAAATGTTTTCAGCAAGTTATACAGCTTATTGATGCCCTTCCAGCCGGTGTTCGAGAGCGGACACTCAATCAAGACTTGAAACGTACAGCAGAAGCCTTCCTTTTGGAAATTGATAACTGAGCAGATATGCCAATCTACGAATATTATTCCCCCGATACCAACAAGATCTACAAGTTCTTTGCGAAGACTTTGGCACAGAAGGATGTAATTCCCAAGTGTCCAGATGGAGAAGAACATCGCATGGAAAAGATGCTCTCTGGTTTTGCCATCACCGGCAAGACCCGTAAGTCCAAGAAGGAGGATGATCCCGGTGCCGGTGGACTCGGTGGTATGGATGACCTAGATGATCCCCGTGTAGCTTCACTTATGAAAGAGATGGAGCATGCGGTAGAAGGTATGGACGAGGACAATCCTGATCCTCGTGTCATGGGGAACCTCATGCGTCGAATGGGTGACGCCATGGGCGAACAGTTTGATCCTCAGATGGAGGAGGTCGTTCGTAAACTCGAAGAAGGGCAGGATCCCGAAACCATCGAAGATCAAATGGAGGGGATGCTCGGTGATGAGGAGGATCCCATGGGAGGAATGGGCGGTATGCCTGGTATGGGAGGTCCCGATGGAGTCCCCGGTGGCGATGCTGAAAATGGTGAAGAGGCTAAGCCCCCCAAGATGGACATTCGTGGTGAATCGCGCCGTCTGCTTCGCCGCCTTCGTCCACCTGTTCGAGATCCCAAGCTCTACGAGTACGATTGATGGAAAAGGCGCTTCAGGTTCGCATTGCCACGGGTCGAAGTGCTGTCCTCGCCCAAGTCGAACTCTTTCGTGAAAATCTCGGCAGAGTCGAAAGCCAATGGAAGACTGATGATAGCCGAGTCACTCGCATCGATCATGCTATCTCTAGAAACTTAGAGGCATACATCCGAGAACTCTATCCCCTTGATCATTTCTGCAGTGAGGAAGGTCAGGAGACCGATGAACCCACTTCTCTTGAAAATCGTTTTACTTGGATCGCCGACCCTGTTGATGGCACAAACAATTACGCAACAGGTATTCCCGTTTGCGCTATCTCACTCGGACTTTTCGAGGAAGGTCAACCCGTCTACGGCTTTCTCTACGATCTCAGTAGAGGCATTCTGACTGAAGGTGGTCCCGGTCAAGGATTGCTCGAGGACGGCAAGAAAATCAAAGCACTTCCCGAGGCGCCACTTGGCTCTCGGAGTACTATCGGCATGCACTTTCCCATGCCTCAGGATAAACTCCAAAAACTTATGTCTCTAGTGGAATCAAGGCGCCTCCGGTCCATCGGTAGCGGAGCCCTCAATCTTCTTCATGCCGCTACTGGCCGTATTGACGGAGCCATCGATTGCAAAGTACGCATATGGGATATTGCTGCAGGCGTCGCATTCGCCGCGGCCACCGGTCGTCAAATCCACTTTTTGGAAGGGACTCCCTTTCCGCTGCAAGAGTTCAGTGTCAACTCACCCCTGACTCCCTACTACTGCGGCACGAAAAGCTTCTGTGAGGAACTCGCGTCAATGCTTGGATAAATGGTATGCTCAATTCTGCTACCTTTTCATGACGCAGTTGATACTCTGGAAGAAGCTGTAGGCAGTCTTCAGGCTCAGACTTTCGGAGACTGGGAGTTGATCCTCGTCGATGATGGTTCGAAGGATGGTGGTTCCGAGTTGGCGCAAAAATTTGCCTCCAACGATCCTCGTATTCAGTTATTGGGCCAACCGCATTCCGGTATTGTAACTGCACTGAACAAGGGTCTAGGCGTAGCGCGTGGTCAAATTATAGCCCGCATGGATGCGGATGATGTCTGTGATCCAGAAAGACTTGGACGCCAACTCGACTACATGGAGAAGAATCCCGAAGTAGGACTGGTCTCCTGTCTAGTTGAACATTTGGGCACGGATTCCTCGCAACAAGGCTATGCTGAGTATGTTCGTTGGATCAACTCCCTTACCACCCCTGAGCAAATCTACCTTCAAAGATTTGTAGAATCCCCATTCGCTCATCCCTCAGTCATGTTTCGAAAGGAACTGGTTGAGCAGTTCGGAGGATACCGGGACGGTGACTTTCCCGAGGACTATGATCTCTGGCTCCGTTGGTTGCAGGCAGGTGTTCGCATGGCCAAAGTGCCGGAAGTGTTATTGCAGTGGAGGGACTTGCCTGGACGACTGTCCCGTGCCGATGATCGTTACCGACTCGAAGCGTTCTACCGCCTAAAGTTTCAGTATCTTTCAAAATGGTTGCCAAAAGATAAGCCGATCTGGGTCTGGGGAGCCGGGCGTACAACTCGACAACGCGCAGCTTGGCTGGAGGAACTGGGAGTTTTTATAGAAGGCTACTTCGACGTGGATCTCCGCAAGGTTGGTGAACCCAGAGAAGGTCTAAAAGTCCTTCACTACAAGGACGTACCAAATACTCCCGGACAGATCTTTATAATTGTCCTCGCAGGAGCACGAGGTGTACGGGAAAAGGTACAAAATTTCCTTTCAGATAAGGACTGGCTTGAGGGTATTG
>CAJWWL010000120.1 GCA_913048125.1 uncultured Opitutia bacterium
CGCGGTCCATCAGTGATTTTGCCTGTTCCAGCGAACCATCAAGAACACTCTTCTTGTGCGCAAGGAGTCGTTCCTGTGTTTTCGGGTCCGTGCGTGCAAAGAGCGTTTCAAACAGGACTCTGGTCGATTGAATTGGCATCACCGGCAGCCTGTTTCGCCACGATGCAACAATGTGATGATGGGCATGGCTGATGAACGTGACAACATTTCTGACGCGGGTCAGATGGCCGATGTGATCCGCGACAATCTGGTCAAGCGAGTCCGGGTTCGTTGTGGTATTGCCAACAAAACATTTGTGGTCGCGGACATGATCCCCGCCAAACTTCATTCTTGAATAGAGAGTGAAGTGGTCTCTGTGTTTTTTCAGAGGCTCCATGTGGTCACTAAATGTGTAGTCTGCACCGTTGCTTTCCGGCAGTGCGTCTGTGAAAAAGCCATACCCCATGCTAACGCAGAACAGCCGTTTGACTTCTGCTTCGGTTTTAGCAGTTGGATTTTGCCCAAAGCTTTCCAGTGACGGAAGAAATAGCGTGCAACCAGCGGATTTAAGGAAATCTCTACGCTTTAAAATATTCGCCCTCATAGTTGTTTCGCCCAGTTTGTTTTTATGATATCTAAGTCCCAGAATCCGGCTTATTTTTGCCCCTGCAGATAATGGTAAATCAATTCGAAGAGTAGTCACATAATAAATCGGTCATTGTGTAACCTATTTTACAATAGACTAACGATCTAACTTTCTCCCTCTTGTCATCTCTTCTTTCCACCACAAACGGAATGAACCGAGACTTACTTGCAATGAAAACATCCTATCCGCTACCACCCGGCGTTTGTCTTCTTATCATAATTTTGGATATGTTTGGCTCTACTCTCTGGAGTAGGACAAAGGAAGTAAACAATCTGCCCGTAAAGATATACCTCATGGCTGGCCAATCCAATATGCAGGGCAAAGGAAGCATTGAAGGCGATCACGGAGGTTCACTCCATGGCATCGTCAAGAGGTATCCGAAACAATACCAGTTTCTCGTGGATAGAAATGGCGCGTGGGTAGAGCGCAATGATGTGTGGGCTTATCTGGATCAGGCACCCCGTGCTCCTAAGTACGGAGGGATGACACCTGGCTATGGTTCAAGCGGCGGGCAAGTAGGGCCTGAAATTGGTTTTGGCCACAAGATTGGAGATCTCCATAACGAGCAGGTACTTGTTATCAAGGCCTGTTGGGGTGGTAAGAGCGTTGGTCATAATTTCCTTCCACCCAGTGTTGGCAAATACCCCAAACCTCTTGTCCCTAGCGATCCCGGTTTTTACTATCACGAGATTCTGCGCATTGTGAAAGAGGTGACTGAGAACATCGGAACTTACTTTCCGGACTACCAGGGGCAGGGTATGGAAATTTCAGGATTTTGCTGGCACCAAGGCTGGAACGACCAATACGGAGGCATGGATGAGAACTACGAGGCCAACCTTGCTGCATTTATAAAGGATGTTCGCAGTGTAGAGCACGGTATTGGCGTGCCGGACCTACCCTTTGTGATTGCCAGCAGCGGAATGATAAAGCCTGAGTCATTGGTCTTGCAAGGGCAGCTCGCTATGGCCGACGCCAAGAAGTATCCAGAGTTCGTTGGAAATGTCTCCGTCATAGATACCCACCAACCGTATGGTCCTGATGAGATGACCTTCAAATTCGACAACCATGGTCCAACCGAAAAAGTTGGCTACCACTGGAATAATAACGCTCGCAGTTACACCAATATCGGCATCGCTATGGCTGCCGAAATGCCCAAGCTGTTAAAGCCCAAGTTGCCCTCACGTTTCCGGGCTTTTGGTAGTAACAAAGGTGTCCAGCTAGTGTGGCAACTCGGCACTGAAGAGCCCACTTCGATCAAGATTCTGCGGAACGACAAAAACATAGCTGCACAACTTTCACCGACGCAGACCACATTTACAGACACAGCAGCGCTTCCGGGTAGCAATAGCTATTGTTTGGTCATTGACCTGCCTTCCGGACAGCAGAAGTTCAATTCCTCCTGCGACACATCGGTCACCAAGCTTTCCGGGTATCGAAGTCTGGAGGGCGTCATGCTGAATTGGGATGCCCGTGGAATCTACAAGGCATTCAGCGTTTCACGTAACGGAAAAGTTATTGCGGATTCGCTTCCGGGAGATGCCAGAAGTTTCAAGGATACGGGGGGACCAGATAATGGAAAGGTCACTTACGCAGTCCAGCCGATCAACGGCACAGTAACCCCTGCTAAACTGGTGGTTAACCTAGGTCCAATTGAATCGGGTGGTTCCATTATCTACGAGCCTTTTGACTACCCGGCTGACGCGGGTGTAGTTCAGTTTCTTAACGGAAAGGGTGGGGCACTTGGCACCAAGGGCGGATATGTTTATCTTTCCGACAAGAATCTTGATCGGCAGCCAGCTGCCGTTGCCAAAGGATTGCAGTATGGTGATTTACCTGTAGCCGGCAACCATGGGAGCACCCATCGCTGGAGCAATGGCGGGTTCATTGAGCTTGACGGCAGCCTAGGGAAAGCAGGCCTGCTTGAAGACGGTGCGACCCTATGGATGAGCTATGTTTTCATCAGCCATTCCGAGCCGGAGTTTACTCATCGAAGCGGTGGCGGCACAGTCACCTTACGCAGCGAGGATATGCAGGAAGGCATCGGCTTTAAGGCTAGTGGACGTCAATTCGAGACTGTCGTGGTACTGGACGGTAAGGAACAGCCGCGCCGAATCACCGGGACTCGACCCAACACGCCAACCCTTGTCTTAGGTAAGCTGACTTGGGGGATCAACGGCGAGAACGATAGCTTTGTCCCTTTTCATATCGGTCCCGATCTAAAATTGCCGGAGAAGGAGGGGCGTCACTCTGTGCCTTTCAATATTGATCAGACCAAGCTCAGCCGAATGGTGTTGAGTGGGGAGGGGCAGTTCGACGAAATTCGCGTCGGACCGACTTATGAATCTGTCATCGGTGGCGGGACTGGTCGAAACTTGAGATAATTCCAGCTTATTCTTAGATTACGTACAAAAACTCAGTCTTGGGGTCATTTTTTAACGTAATCAGTCACCAGCTTCTTTCATCATTTATTCCTCTGGAAACGGGAGTCTAAAAACAATTCGCTAAAAACTTTCAAATCTTAGGAAACAATTTCCTTCTCCGATTCATTACTAATCGAAAATGAAACGTCGCAAATTTTTAAGCGCAGCTGGAATCAGCGTTGCTTTGCCGGCATTGGAATCGCTTGCTGCAAGCTCATCCAAAGTAACGGGTCCTAGAAATTTTGTCGCCATCGGTACATACCTAGGATGGCACCAGAACGCATTCTATCCCAAAGAGACCGGGACAGACTACTCGACTCCATCCACCTTGAAGCCATTGGAGTCTTACAAAGATTCGTTCACTATCTTTTCGGGATTAGATCACCGCGCTCCCAATGGACATGGCAACTGGGGGAACTTCCTTTGTGGCCAAAGTATCAAGTCCTACTCCGTCGACCAAATGATCGCTGATCAAGTCGGTGGTAAATCGAGATTTCCTTCCATCCAAACCGTAGCAGGAGCAGGTGAAGGCGCCAAGGCAATGAGCTTTACCAAAGAAGGCGTTGGATTGCCGATGATTCAGCGTCCGAGTGTTCTCTATAAACTCCTTTTCCCCTCAAAAGCCGACCGTGCCCGTACCGAGTACCTCCTTAGAAGTGGACGCAGCGCGCTAGACGAGGTTACAGCAGATGCTATTGCCCTTCAGAAGTCGTTACCAAGCTCTGACGCCAACATACTGGATCAGTATTTTACATCCTTGCGCTCGGTGGAAAAACGAATGGGGCAGCAACTCGCGATCATCAACGAACCTGTGCCGCAACCTAACTACAAGCTGCCAAGCTATGATCCAATCACTCCAAATCTCCAGATGGAGGCAGAGGCGATATTTTACGATTTGATGGCACTTGCTCTGGAAACTGAACCCTCCCGTGTAATGTCCCTGTTTCTAGACGGGCTAGGTCAGGTTTTCTCCATTGATGGAAAGGCTCTTGGAGCAGGCTATCATGGGCTCTCTCACCATGGGAACGATCCAGCAATGATTCAGGATTTGATTACCATAGAAACAGCTCATATGCACTGTCTGTCTGGTTTCATCAAGCAGCTGCAGGAAAAGAAAACTGTAACTGGAAAGTCTCTGCTCGATGACACCATTGTTTTGGTTGGTACCGGTATGGGAGATGCCAGTCGCCACAGCAATCGTGACCTGCCTACTTTGGTTTTCGGTGGTGGTTTCAAACACAAGGGTCACCTTTCCTTTGATCATAATAGCTCCTCCTCTCCGCTACTGGGTGATCTGTACCTGAGCATCATGCAAAAGCTCGGCCTGGAGGTCAGTGAGTTCTCCAATGCCAATAAAAACCTGAACGGTCATTTCTCATGAGGCTCGCTATGGGTTCTTTCATTGCTGGTGCATTTTTGCTTCCAGCCTGTATCTTTGCTTCACCAATCCCAGAAAAGCCCTATGCCCTAATCGAGCGATACTGTCTGGATTGTCATGACTCCGATACTCAAAAGGGGGAAGTCAATCTGGAGACTGAATCCATCGACTGGTCTGCAAAAGATAATCAGCATCTATGGGAACGGGTTCACAAGGTGGTGAATGAGGGTTTGATGCCCCCAGAAAACAAGAAGCAGCCTACATCGTCAGAAAGAGAGGAATTGTCTCGATGGTTGGACTCAACTCTGCTCCAACACATCCCAATTGCGATCACCCCGCCTCGTCGTTTGAGCAACACTGAATACCAAACCACCATTCAGAAGTTGTTCGAGATACATGATTTCAAACTGCCGGTAGGGTTCCCTCCCGATGCGAAGTATCACGGCTTTAACAATATCGCAAGTGGGCTCACGATTTCGCCCCCGTTGATGGAGGCTTATCAGAATGTCGCTTCTCAATTGGCAGACAGTCTATACCCACCTGCGAGGGAAACTCCGAAAGTCAAAACTCTGGTCGCTGGGCCCGATGACCTAGTTCTCAGTTTTTCAGCGGCAACCGTACATGGTGACGCTTTAAGATTGGTCTCTCGTGGCAATGATTCGGTCATGCGGAGTTGTACCTGGCCCAGTCGTATGGAAGTCAATCGTTCTGGCACCTATCGTATTACTGTCAGTGCTTCGAAATTTAAACCGATCAAGGATGAGCCCATGGAATTGGAGATTCGGGCGCGGGAAGTAGCCGCCTCCGACCGTACACACGTTGGATCTTTCCGCTTTTTGAAGACTTTTGAATTCTCAAAGGAATCCGCCGAGAGCGTTACCTTTGAAGCCGATCTTTATGAGGGACAAACCTTGATGTTCCGTTGGAAGAATGCGGAAACGACTCATAACCCCTCAGAGGTGTCCGCCCACATGAGGGCTTGGTTTGAGAGGGATAAGCGGATGTTGGCAGCTTGGCAGCATACCGTGTATCCAGGCCAGGGCGTCAAGGAAAGGTCTGGGGGCCTCGGATCCCTTCGCGGACTCAATGGCTGGAACATTGTCAAACAGCACCTCAATGATCCGGATCTAGATCTCTCCAATGCAACAATGGACCATCCAAAGACCGTAGCTCTGCTGAAGGTTCTCAGAACGATAAGTGGAGGCCGCTTCAATTTAGCAGATGCCATTTGTCATTACTATCATGAAAATGGCCCTGCCCTCCAGTTGCATAAAGTCTCAATGGAAGGTCCCTTGAAATTAGTCGATTCCCCCCAGGACAAACAGCGGTATGCCAAACGCAAAAGATTGTTTGGTAATGTCGCTGAAGAAAAGACAGAAGAATACTTTGAGGCTGCCTTGCACAAATTTCTTGTAAGGGCCTTTCGTGGTCCAGTTGCACAGGAGACCATTGATCGATACAGTCGTATTGGAACGACGCATTGGAAAGAAGGACATTCCTTTGAAGAAGGTATGCACTTGGTTCTCCGAAAGATTCTGGTCTCACCACGATTCCTCTTTCGTTCCATCCCGACTAAAGATACTCAGCAGCACCAACTCGCCGCAAGGTTGTCCTATTTTCTTAAGGGGTCACCGCCGGACTCAACCCTGCTAAAACTAGCAGACAGTGGTCAACTATCCGACCCTACTGTTCTCAAAAAAGAAGCACTACGCCTGATGCCTAAGGACGCCCGCCATGACATCATGATCAAGAGCTTTACAGGACAGTGGTTGGAGACTGACCGACTTGGCGAAATTATGCCTGATCCTAAATTCAAGTTCGATGCCTCCAAGATAGGAATGGCACGATTGGAAGTGGAGTACTTCTTCGCCGCTATGCTTAAGGAGAATCGTCCTTTAGCTGACTTCATCGATCCTGACTTCACCTACGCCACACCCATCTTTGCAAAGGATGTCTACAAGATCGATCGTAAGCTCAAAGGTCGTCATGACTCCATACAACGTGTTAACCTTTCCCAGGGTGGTCGGGTTGGTGGCCTGCTGGGGCAATCCGCAATTATGCTGACTACTGCCAATGGAGTGGACACCCAGCCTGTGCTTAGGGGAGCGTGGGTTCTAGAAAATATAATCGGCATGCCACCCCCTGAGCCTCCTCAAGACGTCCCGGCATTGACTCCCGATATTAGGGGGGCAACCACTCCTAGGGAACTTCTTGCTGCGCATACGAAAGAAGCTTCCTGTGCAGGTTGTCACAAACGCATCGACCCGGTTGGTTTTGTATTGGAAAACTATGATCCTGTCGGTCGCTGGCGGGAAGTGTGGCCAAAATCTAAGAAGAAAATTGATCCTACTGGCGTACTACCCGCTGGAACAGATTTGAAGGATGTTACTGAGCTAAAGGCTTGGCTGGTAAAGAACATAGATCATTTTGGTCTATGCCTCTCTGAAAAGCTCATGACCTATGCTACTGGGCGGATACCCAATTATGCGGAGCGAAAAGAATTAGAGAGCATCGTGAGTCTCAACATAGATCGAGAGAAAGGGTTTCAGGATTTGCTCCTCGATTTGATACAGAGCAAGACGTTTCGGAATTAAACGAATCCATCGGTTGTGCGATCTTTATCTAATCGATGAGCGAAAAAGAGCAGTCTTAAGAGCGGTGGTTTCGTAGCGCATTTACCACTTCGTTACTATGTTTCGTTTCTTCTTTTCGTAGTCATACACTTGAAACCCCCTAGTCCTACCTTTTGAGATTCTAACAACCTGAACCCAAAGCTTGTCTGGTTGAATCCATCGTTTATCCGACTTCTCCCTCAACCGCAGTCTACACAAGTGTTGTATGTAGAGATACTTGCCATCCTTGCTGTAGTGGGGCTTTATGTGGCAATCCTTGGGATCATGATCGTTGAAATCTAGAGTAGCGAGGCAGACCACATTCTTGCTGAAGTCTATATTGCCGAATTCTACGTTGAGTTTCTCAAAAATCCTCTGGGCTGTTTCGTTGTCTGCGATCACCTTGGGGACATCGATACTCTGGTACGCCTTTTTGCTGATGCTGACTACATCTAGCATCTTGTATTCTGGGGTAGATGCGCTGTCCGATGGAATTGCTAGCAGGGTTGCCAATGACTTGGCTATCGCTGTGTTCAGCCTTACCTCCCTTGCGTTTAACAGTTTAGATAAACCTATTATGATGAAGGCGAGGATAATGTTCCTTAGATTTCTCTTCATTATCGAGTGTCTGTTTGTTGCGAGTTGACGGTTTAGATGAGCAAATGAGGCAACTTTAAAGGGTTCTGAAATCTATGTGTGAGACTTAGGTGAAATATTTTTAAGAAATCTGTAAGTCACTGCATAGTAGACCTCTTTTGTGCCTTTATTTTCCCAACGAATACGTTGATCACCCCTGACAAAACCAGCAATCCGCACCCTACGGACATCAATACGGTCCGTTCCTCCGGTTCGCGGAAACCAATGAAGAGCATCCAGGCACCTAGTAGCAGCACGCTGTACATGACCATCTGAGCAGGGAAGGGGTCGAAGGATGACCTTTTTTCCGCGGCAGCGATCACTGCATGGGATTCGCTCCGTTTTGTGTCTAGGCGTTTTGCGCCTTTATCGGTTGACCGCAGCATCACTTCGAAAAGGAAGAGCATGCAAACGGGGAGCAGGACTCCGACGAACAGTTCGACCATTTTCTTGTTGTTGAGGACATAGTTGGTCAGTCCCCATAGTGGATCGCCTTTTTCCGTGACCGCCGGTAGTCCAAAACGCAGCAACACTCCGACCCCAAAGCTGGTCAACGCAACGATGAGCATTTGTTTGATGCCTATTTTCTTACTGAATACACCCCAAAGTGTCGGGGCAAAGAGGGGAACGACCAGCAACGAATTGATCGTAATGATGACCTTCTCGGCACCTCCCATTGCCGGGATCAAAATAGCCATTACGATTAGCAAGATTCCTATGATTGCGGTGAAGCACCTTCCTACGGCAACGAGTTTCTTATCATTTGCTTTTGGGTTCAGTATCGGGCGATAGAAATCATTGGTCAGGACCCCGGCAAAGACATTGAGCTGCGAGCTTACCATGCTTGCAGTTGCAGAAAACAATGCCGCAACCATCAATCCTAAGAGTCCTGCTGGAAGTACGGACTGGGTGGCTAGGATATAGGCAGCTTCCTTATTTGCACCTTGGACTTGTGCCCGGTAGAGCAGTGGGGGGAGCATCCAAAACAAGGGAGTGACCAGATACATCACACCGAAGAGGTAAGTTGACTTGCGGGCGTCCTTGGGGCTTTTCACCGCAATGTGACGTTGGACAAAGGCCCATTCGGCTCCAAACGTGAAGAAGTTAATCGTGGTCCATCCCAATAGAAAGAACCAAGTGTAGTCACCATTGGTCAGGTTTAGGAAACCGTCTGGCGTATTGTCCTTGAAGCTGGCAAAGCTACCGAGGTCAGTTATCATTAGGATCGATGCGACAAAGACGACCACCGTCAGGACGATAAACTGCAATACGTCCGTCATCAATACGGCCCAGAGCCCTCCCTGCATGGTGTATAGGATGACAATGATACCGAAGAGAATGATCGCCGTGTTGAGGGATAGTGGGATAATCGCCGATCCATCAGCATTCACAGCAGTGAGCAGGATGGCTAGGGCATACAAGGATCCTGCGACGCCAAGAATCCGCTTGAGCAGCACAGTCCATGTGAAGAAGTGTAGACCCGCCTTTCCAAAACGTAGGGTGACGTATTCTGCAGGCGTATCGACTCCCATTTTATTCCAGTGTCCTGCAATGAAATATCCGATCAGCATAGCCGCGACGCCATAGGTGAGGTTAATCGCCACAGCAACCATGCCCAGTTGATAGGCGATTCCACCCCACACCACAAAGGTATTGGCCGAAAAAACGGTCATGAACCCACTCAATCCAGAAGCCCACCAAGGAGAACTCCGGTTGGCAGAGAACATTTCCTTCTGGTTGGTGTTCCTCTTGCTGGCCAGCGTGCTGATGATGAAAAGTCCAGCAACGTAGAGGACTAGGGTGAATGCGTCGAGTTGACCCATGTTCTAGAGTCGGGTCATCTTGGCTTTCATAGCCTCGGAGGGTTCCACCCCGATTCCGGGGGTGTCCGTGATGGTGTAGGCACCTTTTTCACAAGTCAGCGCATCACTGGTAAAGTGGCTGAACGGAGGGAAGAGGGAATGCTGGAATTCATGGGAAACGAGGTTCCGTAGTGCGGCACTGGCTTGGATACTGGCTGCGAGGAAAATGCCCGCCCCGATGGTGGCATGAGGAATGATCTGGAGGTGGTGGGTTTCCGCGTATCGGCCAATCCGCATAAACTGGGTGATGCCAGTATGCCCCATCTCAGGTTGGACGATATGGACGGCTTTAGCGTCAATGCGTTGCCGTGCTTCTAGGACTGTGCGCCACTCTTCTCCAACAGCGATGGTTTGACCTGAGTGGGCGGCGACTTGCCTAAGTCCTTCTACATCTTCCGAGGCTATTGGAGCCTCGAGAAACCATGGATTGTAGGGGGCCATTTGCCGAGCGATATTAAGGGCGCCAGCATAGGTTTCTGTCCAGTGCATATCGCAGGCGATCTTGTGGTCGCCGCCCAAGGCTTTACGAAGTTCTCGAATTTCCGCTACAACACCTTCACTGGCAGCAGGGGAGGCGAATTTCACGGCATCGAAACCCTTGGCCTTCCAGGATTGGGCAAACTCACAGCGTTCCTTGAGGCTGTCCTTGGGGAGGCCGGAAACGTAGCAGGGGATGCTTTCGCGGTACTTTCCTCCAAGAAGCTTGTGGACTGGCAACCCGGCGATCTTCCCGGCGATGTCCCAAAGAGCGATGTCAACTGCAGCCAAAGCATCCAGATAAAACCCACCATGATA
>CAJWWL010000121.1 GCA_913048125.1 uncultured Opitutia bacterium
GTGAAATCTTAGTAGGGCACCAAACTCCAAGCTCCGTTTTCTTCAGAGCTACCGGAACTTCTTTTTTTGATCCTGTCAGTTCTTTCGACTGGGATGTATCAAGCTCGGCGACCATTTGTTATAGATTTATTTGAAAGGTAATATTTCGATTATGTTGAGAACCATTCTCAACTAGTATTTTGCTGGTGTCAAATTTTTTATTGATACCGAGTCTCAATAACAAAAGGCCCATCTAGGCCGCATCAGTACTGCGCTGGTGCTTGATTTATCTCGAAACAGTCTCAACAAGGCACAAATTTTTTTGAGTTTTTTTTGCACTTTTTAGTCAAATGCTGAGCTTTTTTGGAAGCAATTTGCATTGACCCAAAGAAAGGGGTCCACCTTATAGGGTCTCTTCCTATCAATTGTATTGGCTCCCATAGTTCAATGGATAGAGCGTCGGTCTCCGGAACCGAAAATCCAGGTTCGAGTCCTGGTGGGAGCGCCACTAGATGCGGGATGTACTAGGAGAGTTCCTGGACTGCCTCTACAGCATCTTGGTTGATCAGCAATCGTGTGTCCTTTGACGGAATATGTGTTGCGACAACATCAAAGTGGCGGTTGTCCAAGCCCATTTGAATGAGATCCATCGCTGACAGAGTCATGCGCCCTGCCCGACGTGTGAGCTTGAATCGCATGTCTGCAATCCCGTCATAGGTGCGGTAGACTACCTCCGTGCAAACCAAGCGGTCCGAACGAGTGAAGTCGAAGTCGAAGTCGTAGGGTTTATTGTCGTGTTGCAGTGCTCGGTCTAGAGCAAAGGCGATATCTTTTTGTGAAAGTTTGGGCCGGAGTATGACTATGGAATCTGCACCAAGTGGAGAGCTGAGTGTGCGCAAGTGAACTCCATCTTTTAGTGCCTCCAGTGCACGACTGGGGTCTTCTGGATGAAGGTCTACAATTCGTTTGTGGTGATTGGGGAAGTTGTTTAGGTTGCTAAGTCCTATGTCGATGAGTTCTTCTGTTGTTCCTAAATTTAGAGCTCCATGAGGCCAGAACCCGGGAAGGAAGTAGTTCGTAAAAACATGCTCTTTGCGGGTAATTATTACGTCTCCGGGTCTTAGGATTTCTCTTGCTGCGCCGTCAATATCCTTCGAGAGACCTGGAACATGATTCGGTTGAGTCGAGAGCTCAGCCATAAGGGAAGCAAAGGATTTCTGAATATTGTAGACTAGACCGCCCAATAAGTTTTGACCTAGATTTTTTGCTGCCTCGCTGCGACGTACTTCCAGACGTTCTTTCAGGTAAGCCGCTAGTGAAGTTTGATGTTGTCTGACGAGTTCTTCAATTCGCTGATGCAGTTCTTTGCACTCGGGCGCCTGGTGTAAAAGTTCCTCTCTCCTTTTATTAAATTCATCGCGCGCGCGATGCAAATGCCAGTTGTTGGTTGGACTGGTAAGAGACTTTTGGATTTGGTCGTAGGTTCCGGCTGGAATCCCGAAGATTGGATTGGCTTCGTTCAACTTGTCGCGAATTGTCTTATCGTCACCAAAGGTGTCGCGAAGGAAAATTGCTGCATCTACTAGGAGCATGGCTCCGCCTAGGCAGAGGAGGAAAGCACGGGGTGAATTCTCTGTTGCCCCACTTCCGTGGAGTTCCATTACGGACTCAAGCAGTGCGTTGCGAGTGTGAATGTAGGATATATAGAGGTGACCTGCCGCTTCATCTTCCTCCGGTGTGAAGTATCCTCTTTCACGCGCCTTGACTCTAGATTGCAGATCTAGTCCTCGTTTCTTGAGACGTTCGAACTGGGCATCAAGGTCGAGGAGGGTAGCCACCGCAGCCTTTCCGTCGTTCACTTTTAATACGTAATCACCCATTAGATTAAACTTTCTATCATTAGATTCTTACACCCACCTGTAATTGACAAGCTAGGGGTTTTTTCCATCTTGCGGCGATCTCAACTCTTCAATTCGTGTACCAACTGCTGACTTTCATACTCCTTCTGGTCAACTGGATTATTTTTTCTGGAGTGCTGGATGCCTTTCATCTTGGACTTGGCGTGATTTGCTGTGGATTCGTAGCATGGCTATCAACAGATCTTGTCTTCGGGAATACTTCGAAGGGTCTCAGGGCAAGGCTGGTTGAGGCTTTTCGCTTCATGGGTTACGCTGCTTGGTTGCTTTGGCAGGTGGTACTTGCGAACATTCATGTCTTGAAGTTGGCTTTCTCTCAGAATGAAAGGGCGACTCACCCTCGTATCATCCGTTTCAAGACATCACTGAAGTCGGACTTCGCTCGCTATGTTTTTGCCAATTCAATCACACTAACTCCTGGCACTGTAACCATGTCTTTAGTCGGCGATGAGTTTGTCGTCCATGCTATTGATAAGGCTGTAGCTGATGAATTGCCGGGCGAAATGGAAAAACGGGTAGCCGCCGTCTTTGATCAAGACTGATGGAGCAATTCTTTATCATAGCCGGCGTTTTGCTGCTTTTGTTGATGCTGCCGGTTTTCTACTGCGTATTTCGGGGGCCAACTGCAATCGATCGTATCGTAGGGATCAATGTCATAGGCACCAAGACAACAGTATTGCTAATCTTTATTGGAACCATCTTTCAGCGTGGGGATCATGGACACAGTCAAGTTCATATGTTTGTGGATTTTGCGTTGGCCTATGCTTTGTTGAATTTCATCGGTTCATTGGTAGCCTCAAGATATATTCACAAGGTTCGTATTCGCAAGTCGGACGAGGCTTGTACTGAGAATTTAGGGGAGGACTCACAGGCATGAATCTCTTAGTGGTAACCCTCATTGTGCTTGGCTTGATCTTCTTTTTTGGGGGTGTTGTGGGTTTGCTACGTTTTCCAGACTTTTACACTCGTATGCACGCCGCGGGTAAGGCGGATACTCTTTCAACGATCCTTATCTTGGGGGGCTTTATTGTGTACAATTTTGCCGAGGGTGGGGATGCGGCTAGCTGGAACGTTCTCGTAAAGATCGCCTTCATTGCTTTGTTTATCATGCTCACCAGTCCAACCAGTACTCATGCTCTTATGCAGGCAGGCTTCGAGTCGGGTATTGAACCTGAGATTGATGATGATGAGTCCGAGTCTACTCAGGAAAAGAAGGGTAGAGACTCATGATTTTCGAACTCGATGTATTGATTTTGCTACTGCTTATTCCTGCGGCAGTTATGGCATTGCAGATTCGTGATTTGCTTGCGGCTTCCATGGCATTCGGAATTTACAGCTTTCTTATGTGCCTACTATGGGCTGAGATGGGAGCCGTGGATGTTGCCTTTACCGAGGCGGCTGTGGGCGCTGGCGTAAGTGCCGTTTTCCTAATTGCTACTGTTTACTGCACCAAACGTAAGTCGTCCGATTAGAATATGATGAAGAAATTGGCCGGTATTGTCGTATTTATGGTGGGATTGCTCCTTTTCTATGGAGTCAGCAACGTAGACGATTTTCCTGGTTGGGGGGATCCAGATTCACCTGCAAATGCTTCCCCCCTCTCTCAGTATTTCATTACTGATACGATCAAGGACTCGGAGGTTCCGAATATGGTGACTGCAGTCCTCGCTGATTATCGTGGTTACGATACAATGTTTGAAACCGTTGTGATCTTTATCGCAGGCATTGCCATCTTTGCGGTCGTTAGGGTATCTCGAAATAACTCACCGGTATGTGGTGGGAATAAAGATGATGAACCTGACCTGATCATCACCACTACCTGTCGACTTCTTGTTCCAGTAATTCAAATCTTTGCGCTCTACGTTCTTGCCCATGGGCACAGTAGCCCCGGTGGTGGTTTCCAGGGAGGGGTCATTATGGGTGCCAGTTTTATCCTTGTTGCTGTAGCTTGGGATCTCGACACCGCCCTCGGGCGCTTCTCTGAGAAGGCCGCTATTGCATGCGCGGGGCTTGGCATTATTATCTACGCTGGCTTTGGCCTTGCTTCAATGTTCTATGGCGAAGAATTTCTTAACTACGGTATCACTCACAAGTTGCTCCCAGGCGTTGAAAGTCCCGAGATGGCCCGCTACTATGGTATGCTTGGTGTCGAGGTGGGCGTCATGTTTACTGTCACCAGTGTGATGTTTCTAATCTATGGTTTGCTCTCCACCCGAGGCAGGATGAGCGGTGGTCTCTAATATTTCTTGTTGAAAACCTAACCATGGAAGAATTCATCCAAAGCCGCTTCAACTACTGGATCTACGTGATCCTAATGATGATTGGTCTCTGGGGTATGATCGCCAAAAACAACCTCATCAAGAAGCTTATCGGCATGTCTGTCTTTCAGACAGCGATTATTTTGTTCTATGTTTCCGTTGCTGTTAAAAGCGAGAATTCGAGCATTCCTATCCTTCCGCATCACGGCCATGACTATAGCCCTCGGGCTGCTGCCGCCCATGCCGCACACGGAAGAGCCACTTCTAGCGAAGATTCTGAAGATCATCACCAAGATGAACATCCGCATGTGCGCTCTCATGATGGTCATGGCCAACATGACTCCAAATACACCAATCACGGGCCAAAAGTCCCCAAAGCAGATAACTATGCTAATCCCTTGCCACATGTTCTTATGCTAACGGCTATCGTAGTCGGTGTTGCGACCCTCGGACTTGCTCTTGCCATCTCCCAAAAAATCTATCGCGAATACGGAACGCTTGAAGAAGATGAATTACTTGAAAAGGTGAGGGCTGAAGACGATGTCTGAGCACTCGCCAGTGCTTCTTATGCTAGCTCCACTCTTTGCTGCAGTGGGTTGTGCGCTACTTGGTCTACGTTGGAAGAGTGTGGCTTATCCGATCACCATTGCAGGATTAATCGCAGCTCTATATTTTTGCCTTCAGACTCTAGTTCAGGTGGTGGACTCCCCGACGCACGCAATATCTTATTTTTTAGGCGGTTGGAATGCTACTGATTTTCCTCGTGGCATCGGTATCGAGTACCGCGTAGACATGCTCAATGCGATTGTTCTAGTTGTTATTGCTTTTGTCGCTCTTTTGGCCGCGCTCTTCTCAAAACGATTCGTTCCGAAAGAAACCCCAGACCGAGAGCCTCAGTATTATACATTATTTCTTTTGTTAGCTACTGGATTGATGGGTATGACTATCACTGCCGACGCTTTCAATTTGTATGTCCTTATTGAAGTAGCTTCCCTGACAGGCTATGCTCTCATCGCCATGGGCTCGCGCCGCGCTGCAGTGGCCGCATTCCAGTATGTCATAATGGGGACTATCGGCGCCTCATTCTATCTGTTGGGTGTCGGTTATCTATACATTAAGACAGGCTCCCTAAACATGATAGGTATCCATGATGTCTTGCTTGAGAATGGTCTACACGGTTCCCCCTCAGTGTTCGTGGCCTTCATACTCATATTTGCAGGGCTATGGATTAAGTTAGCCTTCTTCCCTCTTAGTGCCTGGCTTCCTAACGCTTATTCCCGTGCTCCTACTGCTACCGGTTGTATTGTTGCGCCTCTAGTTACGAAAGTTTCCGTCTACGTCATGCTCCGAATGATGCTGACGGTTTTTGGGCCTGAATATGTTTATGGAGAACTGGCTTGGTCAGGTCCCATGGTTTGGATTGCTATCGTTGCCATTCTCGCTGGTTCTGTAATGGCTTTGGGACAGAGCGATCTTCGGCGTATGCTAACATATCTCATTATTGCTGAGGTTGGCTACATGGTTGGTGGCGCTTGGCTCTTAACTCCAGGCGGTTTAGCTCGTGGAGAGTCGTTGTACGCCATTGCACCAGGTTTGCTGGGTACGAGTTACCATATCGTAAGTGACGCAGCAATGACACTTTGTCTGTTTCTTGCCGCAGCTGCTATGATTAATAAAACTGGTAGTGGTCGTCTCGAAGATATGAAAGGTCTTTTCCGACGAAGTCCAGTTACCATGGCTTGTTTCATAGTTGGAGCTTTAGCTATGATCGGCGTGCCCCCTACATGTGGATTCTTCAGTAAATGGTATCTTGTAAGTGGTGCATTTGAAGCTGGGCGCTGGGAATTTGCTATTGCTTTGCTGGTTTCAAGCCTCATCAACGCTGTACTTTTCTTTCGTGTCATCGAGTATGCGTACTTTGGGAAGTTTCCAGAAATAGACTCCACACACGATCACTCCGAAGAACATCATCAAGAAGAAACTGTTAAGGTTGATGAGAATCCGCCCTCAATCCTCCTGCCACTTATTTTATCTGCTACAGCTGTGATTGCGGTTGGTCTTTTCAATAAGGACATTGCCGGCTTTCTTGAGCTTTTTCTGAACAGCGTAAGCATGGGAGGAGGGGAGTGATGCCACCTACTGAGATCGTATCCATCAAGCCGCTTCTGGCCTTCCTTGCACCTTTGGCGGGCATTTTCTTCATCAACTTTCTACGCAAGAACCAGAATCAGCGTGAGGCAGCAACTTTTGTTGCTGCTTTCGCCCAGTGTGCGTTGGTGTTTTCTATGCTTCCAGATGCCTTGAAGGGGCACTTTCATGTCTTTACCTTCATGGAGATTCTGCCTGGTGTACACCTGCGCCTTCGTGCCGACCCAATGGGGATGATCTTTGCCATGGTTGCCTCTAGCTTGTGGATTGTCACAACTCTGTACGGCATTGGCTATATGCGGGGACTGAAGGAGCACGCACAGACTCGCTTCTTTTCTTTCTTTGCCGTTTCTCTTGCAGCGACCATAGGCGTAGCTTTTGCAGCCAATCTACTAACGCTTTACTTGTTCTATGAGATGCTGTCTCTGGCTACATTTCCGTTGGTTACGCACCATCAAGATCGTGAGGCTCGAGGTGGTGGTCGCACCTATTTGACTTATCTTTTGGGTACTTCCGTAGGATTCGCTCTACCGGCCATAATTTTCATTTACTCAAAGTCTGGCGGTGGTCCCATAGACTTTCTCTCCACCGAAGTACTTGGCGCTAGTCTCAGCCCTACCGCTGGGGGCATTGTGCTTCTGCTTCTTGTCTTTGGATTCGCTAAGGGTGGACTCATGCCTTTCCATTCCTGGCTTCCTGGTGCGATGGTGGCGCCTACACCGGTCTCGGCTCTTCTACATGCAGTTGCTGTGGTGAAGGTCGGGGTGTTCTGCATCATACGGGTATACACTGGTGTCTTCGATCAAGAACTGCTCCATTCAGTGGATACTGGTCTTATTATCACCTATGTGGCAGCATTTACTGTTTTAATTTCTTCTCTGATAGCCCTTTCGCAAGACAACCTAAAGCGCCGCCTTGCATTTTCTACTATAGGTCAACTTGGCTACATCACTGTGGGTATCTCAATGCTTTCTTCCGGTGCTCTTGCTGGAGTTGAAAGTCCTCAGGCTATGACTGGCAGCATTCTGCATATTGCCATGCACGCTTGTGGTAAGATAACTCTTTTCTTTTGTGCTGGTGCCATCTTTGTCGGTTCTGGATTGAAGTACATCAGCCAGATGGAAGGCATTGGTCGCAGAATGCCCTACACAATGACTGCCTTTCTCATTGGTGCTCTTAGTGTTATCGGTCTGCCACCAACAGGTGGTGTGATCAGTAAATGGTACCTTATTATGGGTGCTTTGGAGGCAGAGTACGTGTTTGTCATGGTCATCTTGTTGGCCAGTTCTTTCCTCAACATTATTTACTTACTGCCTATCGCTGTACGCGCTTTCTTCATCCCAAAGAACGAAGGCTCTTTTCAGGGTAGCGCAAAGGAGGCTCCCTGGCAATGCGTGGTGCCGCTTTGTGTTACTGCCCTGCTAAGCGTGCTCTTGTTTTTCTTTTCCAGTCCACTTGTGGAGCTTGCTACCGAAGCATCCATCTACTTAAAACCCCGATGAACCATGCCAATTAGGAAGCCTAGAGGTCGTAAAGTTCACATGTGGGACAAACCGGAGAATGTCCGTAAGTTCATTCGTTGGTTCTTTATTCTCTGTGGGCTTTTCTTGGTCGCCGATTTCTTCCTGCACAAGCATTTAAGTTTTGGTGAGCACTACACTGACACCAACCACAATCATCGCTATGACGCCGGCGAGCACTATCATGATCACAATGGCAATGGTCAGTACGACCGTGCAATGTTTGAAGGAGAGTCATGGTTCGGTTTCTACTCCGTTTATGGTCTAGTCTCTTGTGTCGTTCTAGTACTACTAGCCACCGAACTGCGCAAAGTCCTTATGCGCGAGGAGAACTACTATGACAAGTAGCGCTCTACATCCCTGCTTAATCCTTCTGGTTGGAGGGGCACTTCTGCCATTGTTGCGAGGACGCTGGCTGCAGCTTGTTTACATCCTGCTACCAGTGGTAGGTCTTGCTAACCTTTGGGGACTTCAAATGGGAGAGACTCTCCAGATGAAATTTCTCTCTTTGGACCTTTTGGTCTGTCGAGTCGATAAGATGTCCCTACTTTTCGGATACCTTTTCCATATTGCAGCCCTGATTTGTGGGCTTTTTGCGCTACATCTGAAGGATAAGGTACAGCTATCCACCGGTATGATGTATGCTGGTAGCGCTGTAGGAGCTGTTTTTTCGGGTGATTTTGTTACGCTATTCTTCTTCTGGGAGTTGCTGGCAGTGACTTCAGTCTTTCAGGTTTGGGCTCGGAAAAACCCCGAATCGTATGGCGCTGGACAGCGTTACTTGATGTTTCACATCCTCTCTGGCTTATTGCTGTTGGGGGGTGTGGCATTACACTACAAAGAAACCGGAAGTTTGATAGTGCAGCAACTTCAGCTTGGAGGTACTGCGTCGTGGTTGATCTTCCTAGCTATTGGTATTAAGTGTTCTTTCCCCGGTCTTCATACGTGGGTTGTCGACGCCTATCCAGCAGCTACTCCTACTGGCACAGTCTTCATGTGCTGCTTTACTACTAAGACGGCTATTTACACCTTGGCTCGTACCTTTGCTGGTGAGGAGCTTCTTATCTTGATTGGAGGTGCAATGGCCATTTTTCCAATCTTTTATGCTGTCATTGAGAATGACCTACGTCGCGTTCTTGGCTACAGCATGATCAATCAGCTTGGCTACATGGTTGTAGGTATTGGCATCGGCACATCTCTTTCACTTAACGGAACTTGTGCCCATGTCTTTGCGCATGTCCTTTACAAATCTCTTCTATTTATGTCTATGGGCGCTGTCCTCATGCGTACCGGTCGTATCAACGGATCCGACTTGGGCGGACTTTACAAGACCATGCCTTGGACTGCTGGATTTTGTATCATAGGCGCGGCTTCTATCTCAGCTTTTCCTCTCTTTTCAGGATTTGTTAGTAAGGCTTTAATTATGTCAGCCGCCGCTCAAGAGGGGTATCTATGGGTTTGGTTCATTCTTTTATTCGCAGCAGCTGGAGTTTTCCATCACGCAGGTATCAAGATTCCATTTTTCGCCTTTTATCACCACGATACTACCGCCCCTGACCTTCGTCTGCCTACTACGGGTATTCAAGGTCGAGAAGCCCCGCCCAACATGTTGGTCGCCATGGGTATCGGTGCCTTTTTGTGTATCTTTATAGGGTGTGTTCCCGGCTGGCTTTATGCAATGCTTCCTTACGAAGTAGATTACAAGCCTTACACCACGAGTCATGTGGTCACTCAACTTCAGCTTCTTTGTTTCTCAGCGCTTGCTTTTGCAGGGTTGCAGATGGTTAAGCTTTATCCTCCGGAATTACGTTCCACCAACCTCGACTCTGACTGGTTCTTGCGCAAAGGGCTTAGACTCCTTAGTAGATTCCTCTCTTGGACCCTCAACGGTATCAACCAAATAGCAAAGTCGCTTGTAGTTGGAGGATTTGTTCCTGCCCTAGTCTCTACCTTGAACCAACTGCCTGAACGTTTTCTTGCTTGGCTGCATACTGCACAGTGGGGCTTGTGGTCGGGACGAAATCTGAGACTCCGTGACCGCCGTGTACAGTTACGGAAGGAGGCGCGTTCCGGAGTTTTTCCAGTAGGCTTAAGCGCCTTGGCAGCTGTAGTGGTTTTCGGGTTGTTGTTCTTCCTTCGGTAACTCCCTGTTGGGAGTCTACTTAAATTCAGGAAAAAAAGGGTTATGAACCTTTTCTTGACCCACTGTGGTCAACGGACCGTGTCCTGGACACAAAACCGTTTGATCTGAAAGTGTGAGGATTTTTTCTCGGTTGTTCTTCAATGCTTCGGAGAAAGAGACCATGCCTCCGCCCATAGAACCGGCGAACATTGCGTCACCTACCACAGCAATAGGTGTATTCATACCATCGATAACATAGGTCAAGCCAGCGACTGAATGACCGCTTGTTTGAAGAGCTGTAATTTTGATAAATTATCAAGAATTTCAATTGATGATCAAAAAGC
>CAJWWL010000122.1 GCA_913048125.1 uncultured Opitutia bacterium
GGCGATGATCCGTTTCTTGATGTTGATGACGTGGATGGACTCGGGCCTGAGGTGATCTCGATCCCGTCGCCTGAACCGCAGATGTCTTATCTTATTGCATTGCATATGTTTCGTCTTGATTTTGCGTCTGCGACGATCGTCTCCCTCAAGGTACTTGTTGACGGTGAGGTTGTCAGCGAGCTGAGCCGTGAGATGGGTAGTCACAACGATTGGTGGGAAGCTGTGCGCTTAACTTGGGGTGACGAGGTCGAGATCGATATCGTTGATGAGTATTTTAATGATGCGCCCAATAGCCCCTGAGCGATTTTGGGGATGAGTTGCTCGAACATAATCAGAGTTATCTGACCTGATTTAGCGCCTCTACGATTCGCTTGACCCACTCCTTGGCGCTGTAATTTGCTTGCGCTTGTGCTGCGACATCCTGGCGCAGTTGCTTATAGATTTCAGGTTGGTCGACCAGCTCCTCGAGGTGGCGAGCTAAAGCCTTGCTGTCGCCTACTTTTGTGAGGATAGCGTTTGGGGTTTCGGCCAGTAAACGCCAGGCGCCTATTTTAAAGCTAGCCACTGGCAAGCCGCGTATCATCGATTCAAGCCAGACCAGCGGTAATCCCTCTTTCCAGTCTGACGTGAAAATAAGGAAGTGACAGCGGGTAAAAGCGGACCATGCTGATTCGGGTTCTTGTCGACCATGAAAGATGATGCGGTCGCCAAGTTCATTGATGAAAAACTCAGTTACCTCCATTCTCAAGAAGGTATCCAAGCCTATCTTGAACTACTGAGGGCAGCCAAGGGCAAAGATAACGAACAACTCGGTCTTCTTGCAGATCGCCGAAACCTATACGACAAGATTGCCTTCCGTTGGCGTAAATTCATAGAGAATCGTACCAGCGAGGAGGATTTGATTTGGGGACCGTGGAACAGTCTTTTAAAAATCCCTGAAAGTGAATTGCCCAACCGTGTTGGTGAAGCGCTGGAAAAGCTATCTCCCAAAAATCACCCACTAATTCGCTCCGCCTTAAAAGCTGCAGCGCCGAAATCTCACCTGGAAGTGATAAAGGTTTATGCAAAACTTATCGCTGAAGCATTCGCTGTGCGTGATGGAAGAATTTCCAAGAAACCTGCTTTGCTTGGTCTCATTGGAAACAACTCTTTTCCTGTCAATTTGAACCGTGATAGTCTTCGCAGTCATGTGCATCGCAAAGACCGAGATCACATACAGAGCCTAAAGAACAAGGTCGACTCTTTCGTGTCCAAGTCAAAGTTTGCACCTCCAAGAGCGATGGTAGTGAGGGATCGAAAATCCCCTGTACGCCAAAAGGTCTTTCTCCGCGGAAATCCTAACTCGCATGGCGAAATTGTAGAACGTCAATTTTTGGAGGTGCTATCTGGAAAAGACCGACAGCCTTTCAATGGGAAGGGAAGTGGTCGCCTAGCCTTGGCCAAGGCCATTGTGGAGCCTCAGAATCCCTTGGTTGCACGTGTTTTGGTCAACCGAATCTGGTCTCACCACTTTGGAACTGGGTTTGTGGATACTCCCAGCGACTTCGGTAGGCAAGGAGGGGAGGCATCTCATCCTGAACTTCTGGATTACCTCGCTTCTGAACTCATCGACAATGATTGGTCGATGAAAAGGATACATCGCTTAATTGTGACTTCTGCAACCTATCGTCGAGCCAGTTCAGTCAAAGAGCCTTTGCCTGATTCCGATCCTGAAAACCGTCTTCTTTCTCGGATGAATCGTCGTCGTATGGATTTTGAAGCCATGCGCGATTCTACTGTCTTTGTCGGTGGAGGCATGGACGAGCGTCAAGGAGGACAATCTGCAGACTTACTACAGAAACCCTACTCCTCACGACGTGCTGTGTATGGTAAGGTTGTGCGCCAGAACATCCCCGGCGTCTTTCGCACCTTCGACGTTGCCAATCCAAGTATTCATTCCCCAAAACGCCCAGAAACGACAGTTCCTCAGCAAGCTCTTTTTGCAATGAACAGTGATTTCATACAGCAACAAGCTCGTTCAGCAGCAGCATCTCTCATCTCTCTCGAGAAATCTTTGGCCATCCGAAAACTTTACCAACGCATACTTTCTAGAAATCCCAGCACCCAAGAACTTCAACTTGCCACTAGTTACCTTTCTAGTGGTGGACTTCAGCAGTTCGCTCAAGTTCTTATGATGTCAAATGAGTTCCTGTACGTTGACTGATCGTTGTAATATTTTATGAACCGACCATTTGCTAATTTCCCATCGTCGCGCCGCGAGTTTCTTGCCCGTTCAGGGATGGGGTTAGGATCCCTCGGACTTGCAACTCTCCTCGATGGACGCAACCCCATGTCGCCAGGGAAGCCTCATTTTGCTCCAAAGGCTAAGCGTGTAATTCATATTTTTTGCAATGGTGGTCCATCGCACGTGGACACCTTCGACCCAAAACCTTCTCTTGATGAGTGGCATGGAAAGATGCTTCCCTCCGAGAATCTACGTACGGAACGTAAGACGGGTGCCGCCTTCAGATCGCCATTCAAGTTCAAACGCTACGGACAGAGCGGTATTCCTGTCAGTGAACTCTTCCCGAAGACCGCCGAAAATGTGGATGAACTGTGTATCATTCGATCCATGCAGGCAGATGTGCCCAACCATGAACCATCTCTAATGTTGATGAACTGTGGGGATGGAAGGCTCATCCGTCCTAGTATGGGTTCTTGGGTAACCTATGGTTTAGGCACAGAGAATCAAAACCTACCAGGCTTCATTGCAATGTGTCCTGGCGGTTACCCAATTAAAGAATCCCAAAACTGGACCTCTGCCTTTCTTCCAGGAGTCTATCAGGGGACCTACATTGACTCCAAAGATACCAGAGACGTATCCAAGATACTGGAGAATATTCGCAACTCTCAACTCAATCCGCAGCAGCAACGTCAGCAATTGAATCTTCTGCAGGCTCTCAATCAACTGCACCTTGGTGAACGTCATGGAGATGCTAAACTGGAAGCGCGTATCCATTCATTTGAACTGGCTTATCGCATGCAGATGGAGGCAACTGATGCCTTTGATCTCGGTAAAGAACCCAACCACATTCGTGCACTTTATGGTGATACAGTTCATGGAAGAGAGTTTCTTATCACCCGACGTTTACTGGAGCGAGGGGTTCGTTACGTCCAATTGTGGCATGGCAAAGAGCAGCCTTGGGATCAACACGACAATATTGAATCTGGACACAGGCGATTGGCCAAAGAGATCGACCAACCGATCTCAGCACTTCTAACGGATCTACGTCAAAGAGGTATGCTTGAAGACACTCTAGTTATGTGGGGTGGTGAGTTCGGTCGCACCCCTGTCGTTGAGCTTCCCAAGCCGGGTTCCAATCAGGGTAAGGTCAATGGTCGAGATCACAACCATCATGGCTTCACGATGTGGCTTGCTGGTGGGGGAGTGAAGGGCGGCTATATCCATGGTTCAACGGATGAGTTTGGTTTTAAGGCTGAAGAGAACCCAGTGCACGTTCATGACCTCCAAGCCACAATCCTAGAACTATTAGGATTTGACCACGAAAAGTTGACCTACCGTTACAGTGGCCGAGACTTTCGGCTCACCGATGTTCACGGCAAGGTCGTGCAAGACCTGATCGCCTAGCTTGGAGTTAGCTGATGTGGGCCCCGATAGCGTCGGTGTACACAGCGTAGACACTATGGCTGGCCGTCATGAAGAGGCGGTTGCGCTTACGTCCACCAAAGCAAACATTGGAGCAGATTTCCGGAAGTAGAATCTGACCGATTCGGTCGCCATCGGGGGCGAAAATGTGCACGCCATCATAGCCGTCTCCAACCCAACCTGCGCTGGCCCAGATATTGCCGTCGATATCGCAACGGATTCCATCTGCATTACCGGGCTTACCAAACTTCTTAATAGTCATGGATGCAAACTCACGACCCTTTTTGAGTTTGGTCTGTCCATCGATATCCCAGACTTTTATATTCTTCCCGTCTCCGGTGTCAGAAACATATAGCTTCTTGTAGTCTTGCGAAAAGCAAAGTCCGTTGGGTTTGTAGATTTCATCGGTTAGCTTGGTGATCTTTCCAGATTTGGCATCGATGCGGTATACGGACTCCTTGTGATGGAGTGGGCCTTTGTTGCCTTCATAGTGCCACATGCTTCCATAACCGGGATCGGTAAACCAGATGGCTCCGTCCTCTGGGTGGACCACTACATCATTTGGCGCATTGAAAGGTTTGCCCTCAAACTCGCTAGCTAGAACAGTGATCGTACCATCGTACTCATATCGCACAACGCGACGGTTGCCGTGCTCGCAAGCCAATTGCCTCCCTTGGAAATCGAAAGTGTTCCCGTTACTGTTGCCAGAGGGATTTCTGAAGACGGTGGTTCGTCCATCGTCCTCAATCCAACGTAGTTGAACATTATTGGGAATGTCGGAGAAGAGCAGGTAGCGTCCCACACCATTCCAAGCAGGACCTTCCGTCCATAGTGTATTGGGGTTGGAGTAGATACGAAGGATTGGCGTATTTCCCAGCTTGTACTTGTTGAAGCGAGGATCGAGGGCGATAATATCTGGGTCAGGGTAGCGGACCGGTGCTGCATTCGGTCCGTAGTCACGTGCCGCTGAAAGGGTTTTACTGATGGCAGAAGACGCCAATGTGGCGGCGCCAGCGGTGAGGAGGTCTCTTCTTTTCATTTTGTTCGATCCGGATTTAAGGGGGAGTTTTAAAAATCAAGATTTAGAAATTCTTTACGCGCGTCCCGTAATGCAGGGAATTTCTCTCGCCATTGTTTGACGTTGGCAAGATCGAGTTCTGCCAGAAGGATAGATTCTTCTCCTCCAGCGTCTCCAAGGCAATTGCCATGTGGGTCAAAAATTGCAGAACGCCCAGGATAGGGGAGGTTTGGATCATTACCGCATCGGTTGACACCAATTACATAGGCTTGGTTCTCAATCGCACGAGCCTCCAGTAGGGTAAGCCAATGCTGGATACGCACTTCTGGCCAATTGGCAATGACCACTAACAAGTTCGCGCCCCGTATTGCTGCGATCCGAAAGACTTCTGGGAAGCGTAAGTCGTAGCAGATAAAGGGACTGACCGTAAACCCGTTACATTCAAAAGTCTCGATGCTCTTGCCCTTTTCGTAATGTAAATCTTCCTTGTAGACTGGTACTGGATGAAGCTTGGTGAATCCGCTTACTTTTTCTCCATCTGGGTTGAAGGTCAGAGAAACATTTGCACCCATCCCATCCTGACGGGGTTCCGCATTACCCGCCATGACCCAGCACCTGTGCTTCCTTGATAGATCTGATAAGAAAGACTCGGTCTGTGCAGGTTCATCCTTGGTAGTGGCGGCCGTGTTGATACTGTAGCCTGTAGGAAACATTTCCGGTAGGACAACTAGGCTTCCTGCATCGGGTGAGGCCTTCTTTAGCAATGCCTCGGCTTGCGCAAAATTAGCAGCCTTATCTTCCCATGCCTGGTCGAGCTGTATGCAATAGGCCTTCATAAACTGCTGTAGGAAGGCTACTTAACCCTGGTCCTCTGCTGGAGGAGCCACGCAGTTAAGTCTGCCGTATCCTGAGCCGAGAGGAGGAATGGGTAACTCGGCGGCATACCAGATGTTTCCAGAATAGTGCGTTTCTGTATGTCCCCTTTGGCAATGTCTCGGGCAGATCCATCTGCTAGATAAATCTTGAGGCTTTTAGCGGTTTCGCCCTGCACCATTCCAAAGACTTCTCCGCCGCTTTTTAATTGGAGATGAGCTTGCTGGTAGCCTTCAATTATATCAGCACTGGGATCAAGGATCGCACGGATGATGTATTCGGTTTTGGCTCGCAGTCCCATGTCAGAGAGGTCGGGGCCAAGGTTTTGACCCTTTCCCTGTACCCGGTGGCAGGCCATGCAAGCCCCCTTGCCAAAGAAAATTTGTTCTCCTCGGGTCGAGTTTGTCTTACCAGATGCCAATATCTTGTTCACTGAGTCGGCAGTGGTCTTTCCTGCAGCTGTGGTGCGCTGGACAAGAACCTGATACATGCTTGCCCGACTTCCTGCGTTCTCGGCGTTACCGCCAAGGACGGTCTCGCCTCCAAGGACATCTAGCTTGTAGAGGCGGAAAGGAACATCGGAAGTAGGCAGTAGAAGCTCCGTGCGAGTGTAGTCAGCCATCCATTTGGGCTTTCGGGGTAGTCGTTCATCGTGGGCGACATAGATGGTCGCAGGTAGATTTAAATCAAAGGTCAGATGCACTTCTCCTCTAGAGTTCTTATCATCGTTGGCCGTACGGATGTAGGTGAGACCCTGAACTTCTGGTGGAATCGGACCATAGGTGAACTCACGGTCAGTGTAGACCTTAACACCAGGTTGGAGTCCCATTTCTACGACTTCGTAGTTATGCCCGGACTTCACCTTGATTTCTTGGATGAATACTTGCTCCTCCCACTCCGCATCCGTGATACGGTGAAAGTTGGCCTCTGCAACTGAACTTCTTCGCTTCCCATCCTTAAAAAGAGCTGCTCTGAGGGTGAGGTCATCCTCCACTTTGAGAGTTCCCTTGTAGAGCTGTGACTTTTCAGAGGGTTCAGAACCGTCGAGGGTATACCGAACTTCAAAGCCTCCAACCGTGGGTTTAAGGGTTGCTTCTACAGGTTCACGGAAGTTACGGCGCGGTGCATCGATAGCCACTCCGGGAAGAGTTCCACCTCCGTTCTTTTTCAACCAAGACTGTGCGATGCTGGCTACTGATTCCTCAGGATCTATTCCCAGTTCCAGCACGGTGAACTTATCGAGTGCATCTTCTTCCAGCAAGGAGAGTAAACTGCCTAGCCGAACCCCTGCGCGTTCATCTTTGAGCAAGGGTCTACGTTGGTCTGCAGTTAGTAGTTTGCCAAGAGTGTGCCATTGGGCATACAAGCACAGGCGGTCCTTCTCAGTTGCCATGGCCCTTAGTAAGGGTTCATGTGGCACTTCCGCTGATTTCTTGAGATTCCTCAAAGCGATAGCTGCTGCGAGGCGAACTCGAGGTTCATTGTCTGATAGCAATGGAGCTAGAGATTTGAAGGCCTGTTCATGGGAGGACTCACCAAGGATTCGAGTAGATTGAATTCTTAGGTTCAGCGACGCCTTTGATTTAGCTTTAGACCACTTTTCAAATTCGTTGAAATCATTAGAGGACTCACCAGTAATTCGGCTCAAAGCCCATGCTGCCCAAGTTTCCTGACCTTCTGATAGTTGGCCACCCTGAATCGCCTTGATAATCTCTGAAACATGCTTGGTGCCTCGCTGAATGAGTTCTTCCTGTGCATTGACCCGCCATGCCGGAATTTGAGCACCAAGGTCATCCAGTAGTTCCTGAAACGTCCATCGCGAATGAGGCTTGCTCCGTTTGGCGGTCAACCAATCCTTCTTTTTGTGTAGAGGACGTTCTTTGTGGAAAATGCGGAAGACTCGTCCGTAATTCTTTTTCGCCCGGCTGTCTGCACCGCCAAAGCTTGCATATACGGAGCCGTAGTGCGCTCCCCAACCTGCAACGTACAGTGCACCCGAGGGGGCAACCGCGATATCGGTTGGCCTGAATAATGACTTACCTTCCTTGGGCTTGTATCCAAGATCTCCAGCTTGAGTGCGTCCCGCATCAGCAAGGGTTTCGAAAGTGTCCTCACTCTTCATCTGTGCACCTTCCCATGTGGTGGGGAAGTGATAGATGCACTTGTTGGTCCAGTCTCCGATTATGAATGAATTCTGATACTTCTCGGGGAAGTGGGTGTGGGTGTAGTAGACCACACCCACGCCGGAACCACTGACAGTTGGCAACTTAGAAATGCTTGGTGCAGTGGGCAGGTGATCCTTCGCCATCCAATCAAAACTCCAAGCGTGCGACATTCCAAAATGAGCGCCTAGGAACGGCATGAAAATTCGGTCATGCTGTGGCCCTGGATCATTGTCGGTACAGATCCAGTTGAAGCTGGTGTCCATCGCCATGTCCCAGCTATTTCGAAGACCGCGTGAATAGATTTCCAGGTTTTTGCCTCCATCTTCACAACGGAGAATACCTCCTTCTGCAGAGGGCCAGCCACCGATGTAGGATTTCTTGTAGGTCTCTGCGGTGTAGACTTCGTTGAGGGGTTGGTTGTCAGGTTTGTCTGACTTGATCCACATCAGTTCCCGGAACGCTTTTGGCGCATGATCCTGCACACGGCTGTTGCCCTGAGTCATGTAAAGACGTCCATCTGGTGCCCAGTTGAACCCATGCAGACCGTGGCGCAAGTGACCGAGTCCTGTGTAGATCAATTCGTATTCATCGGCAACTAAGTCCCCATCCGTATCTCGAAGTACAGTTACATCGGGGGCGTTGGCCACCCAAAGTTCGTCACCTTTCCATGCAAGGGCTTGTATATTGTTAAATCCCTCTGCAAAGGTGGTGACTTTCTCAGCCACCCCATCTTCATCCTCATCGTGGAGGATCTTGATATAGTCAGGTGGCGTTTCTTTGGACGGCTTACGATATTGTGGTCCCGCACCTACAAACAGTCGGCCCTGCTTGTCGAATGCAAGCGCAGCGGGGTTGATGAAGTGCGGCTCTTTGGCTACGATGTTGACGCCAAAGCCTTCCGGAGTGTCCGGAAGAGCTCCAATATCGACGTTGGAACTGTCTACCTGCGCCTGGAGTAATCCTGGTAGAGCCAGAAGGCCAAAGTATTTAAGCCGTTTCATCGCCCTACCACTTGGTTAGTACCTTGCGCTCCTCGACCGGATACCAGTCCTCGATTTTCTTAGCGAGTCGTTCAACCACCTCGGGGTTGTCCATGGCTAAGTTGGATTTCTCCCATGGGTCTTTGGTCAGATTGAAGAGTTGTGGTCGTTTTTCTTCTCGCGGATGAGTGGTTTTGTAGCGGTTGACCTCACCGTCGTAAGTCAGCAGCAATTTCCAATCACCTTCGATACACCATCGAAAGAGTAATGATTTTTCAGGGTTCTTGATGTCAGCAATATCATGAGCGAAGCTTTCCCCAAAGATTGCCTTACGTTCTATCGCTTTTCCTGACTTCAGATGTTTCATCAGATCAAGTCCTGGAATCTTCTTTGGATGTTTGCTACCCGCAGCTGTCAGCAGGGTGGGGAAGATGTCGATACTGGACACCAGTTCCTCACGATCAGCTGGCTTTAATGTTCCTGGCCAGTTGAAGAAGATGGGAGTCCGTATGCCTCCTTCATAGGGAGTCTGTTTCGAGCGTGGAGCATAACCGCCTTTGTTCGGGTTTTGGATCCAACCATTGTCCGTCACGTAAGCGATCAGTGTATTCTCGCGGATCTTATGTTCATCCAGAATAGCAACGAGGTCCCCGCACGTCTCATCAAACCAATCACACATCGCGTAGTACTTGGCAATGGGTAGGGGGCGACCGGTCTTTTGGTATTTTTTGAGCAGGCGTTCGGGTGGGTTGTGTGGCGTGTGTGGTAAGAAAGGAGCGTACCAAAGAAAGAAAGGCTTATCTTCTTTGACCGCAGCATCTACGAATTCACTAATTGGCTCCATTCCGGTGCGTCCGATCTTGAGACCATCATCCCCATGGCGTCCGCCTTGTTTGGGATAGCCCCTAGTCATTCCGTGTGTGAAACCGCCACGGGTGAAGTTGCCTTCCCAGTACTTGCCACTCTGGTGACTGAGGTAGCCCTGCTTTCCTAGGAGTTCAGGTAAGGTATCGAATTTGTCGATGTAGGAGATTAGAGTGGCCCGACGTTCCTTGTATAGGTCTGAGTCCCGTTGGGCGTATTTTGGGGACGGATCATTACCGGTAACCCCGTGTACACTTGCATAGTGACCGGTCAGCATCGTCATCAATGAAGGTCGGCAAAGTGCTGTAGGTACGTAGCCTCGTTTAAAGAGTACACTCTCCTTGGCAAGCTTGTCCAGATGGGGTGTCTGGATGTCGGGGTGCCCCATGAATCCATAATCATTCCACGACTGGTCATCCGATATGATGTAGACGATATTGGGTGGCTTAGCGACGAGCATAGCCGGAATTAGTAATATGAGGGCGAGGATGAATTTATTTAGGTTCATGTTGTGAAATTATTAATAGACAAAGGGGCGTTTAATGGAAGCACTTCGTGTTGAATCCTACTAATTCTTGCAAGATCTATACTCTGCAGAC
>CAJWWL010000123.1 GCA_913048125.1 uncultured Opitutia bacterium
CCATACATGGCGACGATTGCGTCTCCAATGTATTTGTCTAGGGTACCACGCTCCTCCTGCAAAATATTGGTCATTGCAGTTAGATATTCATTCATGAGGTCGACAAGACCGGTAGGGGAGAGAAGTTCAGAAAAGGCAGAGAATGACTGTACGTCGCTGAAGTAGGCAGTTATCTGTTGCTCTTCGCCACCAAGGGAAGGTTCTTCTCCAGATTCGACCATCTGTTCGACTAGGTCTGACGAAACATATGAACCAAACATGCCTTTGATGCGGCCTTTAGCTTTCTGTTCGACAACAACCATTATGACGAGACCGACCAAGTTTGTTGATAATGCAGATAGTGCTGGTGCCGCGACAGGGAGAACAAGGTTTGAAGTCTTGAAAACGTACAAGCCAGCGAAGACGTAGAGGCCTGTTACAACAATACCAAGTGCTGGCTTAAGGACGATACTGAAAGGTCCGTTGTAGAAGCCAGTTAAGATCATTAGCATTCCCAACCCAAAAATGCCGGCCATCTCCCAGTTTTGTCCCAAACGTTTGATGTATTGACCAGAAAGAATGGTTTTAACCAGATTTCCATGCACGCCAACCTTCGGAACTGGGGCGCTGTCAAATGGGGTTGGGGCAAGGTCTTGAAAGGTTGGGTCTACAGGCCCAATCAAAACAATTGCATTTTTAAAGTGAGAGAAAAATTGCTCCGCACGGTCGTAATCTTCCTTAATCTCATCAAGAGAAGCTCTGTCTTCCTTTGCCTTCTCCAGTAATGGTTCTGCTTGAGCTTCTAGCTCAGGGTTCTCTTCCACCTGCTTCATCAACCCAGCCACAGCAGCGTCAATCTGGGCTACATTATCCTCGTAGTTAGCGGCAGCGTCTCGTGCGGCTTCATCAAAGTAGAAGTCACCGTAGTTAAATATGTCGATAATGCTACAGCGCGGGTTGTAATGACATGTGATAAATGGGGGAATACTTTGACGTGCCATCTCTCCAAGAACCGCCATCGCCGTATCGTACCAGTCGTCGAGCTCTTCAGTGCCGTCATGCTTTTTAATTTTGGCCAATAGATCGTTCGCCTTCGTCCTTAGGTCATCAGGCAATTTGATAATGGCTAACTCTTCTTCGAGGTTTGACTTAGCTTCGACTTCCTTTCCGAGAACTCGGTTCACAGCACCTGTGAGTGCATCTTCTGTCGCATGGAAGAAACCATGAAAGTCTTTATTGTCTCTATATCGTCCAAGAGATTCTCGCGCAACTATGTCGTACACATCCTCTCTCCAGCCTGAAAACCAATTAACTTCCAGTAGCTGCTTGTCTGTTAGTGGTGCTTCAACAACAATCTCATCCCCAACATCTTTGATGATTATTTTTTTGTCGTCGATCTCAACATGACTACCGTCAAGCCCATAGGCTGCTAAAACCAAGGAGACTGCAAAATGGTAAATCTGGCTATCACCGTAATCAGCTGGAATTTCGTTTAGGGTCTCTCCGTCTTTGGATTTTAAAAGCCAGAACTTACCATCCTCAGTCTTTTCAAATGCGATTCCCGACCGATCGTAGCCGGTAGATTGGATAGAATTCTTGCGCAGAATGGCTGCTTTAAAATCTTTCTCCGCGCCAAGTAGTAATTTCTGAGTTGCTTGCGCTTGGGCTTCCATTGTGGCCAAACTTTCTTCGGCCTTAGAAATTTTTGCCTGCCACTCTCCAGATTCCTTTTCGAAAGATTTATTGCGCTCTTTAAGGCGCTTGGAGAAATCGACTAGCAGTTCATTCTCCCCAATTTTCTCGTGCACTTCAGCAATCTTTTTCTGTGCATCATCGACGGATTTCTGATTGTTATCTATGCCTTGCTGAAATGCTGCAGCAGCAGCAGGGTTTGCCTTGGCAGCCGCCTGTAATTGCTTGAGGGCTGCCTCTGCTTTAGCTGCTTCTGCTTGCAGTGTACTGATGCGGGTAAGTAAGCCCGCATTTTCTAGCTCTGCATTGAGGACGGTGAGCGCTTTCTGCGTCTCCTCTACGGTTTTCTTATTTGTGTCGATGGCAGGTTGCAGAGTTGCTGCTAATGCAGCATTGGCTTTAGCCGTAGCTTCTAGTCTTTCCAAAGCCTGTTCTGCTTGCCGAAGTTTGGTTTCAAGCTCACCACTGATAGTTACCTTTAAGTCACTTAGCTTTTTCTCAGCAACAGACTTAGCGGCTACATTGGTCTGGACCCCTTTTTGGAGTGCCGGAGCTGTGGCAGGGTTGGCTTGAATTGCCGCTAAAAGCTGTTTCACGGCCGCGTCTTTTTCTTCTACCAACTTTCTTGCGCTAGCGATCTTTTTTAAGTGCTCCAGATAGTTGGAGGGTGGCTTGGCTTGATTCAATTCTTGAAGGCTATCTTTCAGCTCAGAAACCTTCGATTTGAGCGACTGACTTTCCTTGCGCAGCGAGTCGATTTCAGATTTCGCGGACTGGAAAGCCTCTTCGGCTTGTATTTTTTTCCATTTAATTGGCTGGGCGAATTGAAGGCCAACCAGCTGCTTTTTTGCATGAGCGTCTCCTTCGTAAGGAAAAAACATTGGAGCCCATCTTGGAATTGCTCCCTTACTGCGTTCCATTTCCGCGGCGAGAATACCTAGGCGACCCTGGGGCAATCCGTCTTTGTAGAAGAGCATTGGATAGGTAGGTGCCTCAGGGTAGTTTCGGGCCATTTCAGGCTTGTAACCAGGTTGATAAATGAGGGGTGCAGCACTGGAAATGCGCTCACCTTGGAACTCAAAACTTACTGCAGTGTAATTCGCGCCGAGGACTACTTGGTCTGGGTACTTCCGGATAAGGTCGCCAATCTTGTTTTCGCTTTCGTAAATGTTCTCCTCTGGAACCATTTTTGACATGCTTTTATTGGAGAAGATGAAGTCATAACCAACAGCGCGTGTCCCAACTCGCTCATCTAGCAGGTAGCTGGCCGCTTTAGCAAAAAACTTACGGTCCCAAGGGCGTTCACCAGCTTCTGGTGAACTGAGCGCGCGCTGATCGAAGTCAACATACACTACCTTGGGTTTGCTCGTGTTACCATCAGGAAGGGAAGGTATTTGCTCGGACTCCAATTCAAGCTCGCCACGGAACTTAAAGCGGGCGTCCATCATCGAGTTCTTCAGCCTATCCAATGTACCAAAGTGAGCCAGCAGCGCCCAGAGCACAGGGATGGGCGAAAGGATGAAGAGCATCTTAAGGTTTTCAGGCTTAATATTCATGATGGGGGAAGGGGGATGTTTGAGCTACTCATTCTAGCCTTCAAAACGCCTCAACCTATTTTTTAAGACAATCGGGTCAAGGGGGTTCGTTATTGTTAGATTCACCATTGAAATTATTGCAGGAGGTAGTACTACGAGTGCCATACCAATTTACATCATTTATGAAAACTGCCTCTAGATTAGTTCTTTTAGTTCTGACCTCAAATTTCGCCAGCAACTATATTTGCGCAGAATGGCATCAGTACCGTGGTCCCAGCTTCGATGGTGTTACCACGGAGACTCTTAATGTCGGCAATCTTAAAAAAGAAGCCCTCTGGAAAGTGCCAACACCCAATGGTTTCAGTTCATTTAGCGCTGCTGATGGTATAGTCGCCACCCTCGCTACTCGCCAAGATGAGGACGGAATTACTCGTGAAACTTGCTTTGTCTACAATGCCTCTAGCGGCAAAATGATCTGGTCTGCAGACCTCGCTCCATCCAACTACAAGAGCGGGGGAGGAAACGCAGGTGCGAAGGGCAATGATGGAGGCGACGGTCCACGCTCCACTCCAACGCTTCATGGTGGTAAGGTATACGTCTACGATGCCGATATGAACCTTTACTCCTTCGAAGCCAAATCAGGTAAGCTTGTTTGGAAGCAACGTATCGGTAAAGATTTTGATGGACAGGAAATCCGATGGAAGAATGCAGTTTCGCCACTGATCGAAGGAGACCTTGTCATTGTCCCAGGCGGTGGTGCTGGAAATGCATTTCTAGCCTTTAACAAAAATACTGGTGCAGTCGCTTGGAAGAACGGCGATGCTACGATGACTCACGCCACCCCTACGATCGCAACTCTTCATGGAGTGCGTCAGGCAATATTCTTTATGACCAGTGGGCTAGTTGGTGTGGATATTAAGAACGGTAAGATTCTATGGGAGCAAACTCACCCTTTCAAGGTTTCTACTGCAGCTTCGCCAGTCGTTGATGGAGACTTTGTCTATTGTAGTGCCGGCTACGGCGTAGGGGGCGGGCTTTACAAGGTCTCCAAGAGCGGTGGCAAGTTTTCCTCCAAGCGGGTCTGGTTTAGCAAAGATGTAGTCAACCACTGGAGTACACCTGTTCTGCACGAAGGTCACCTATATGGTATGTTTAGCTTCAAAAAATATGGCAATGGCCCCATTCAATGTATCGAACTGGCCACTGGTAAGGAAAAATGGCGCACACAAGGCTTTGGTCCAGGAAACGTAACCTTAACTGGCGACGGTAAAATACTCGCCCTTTCCGACGATGGTCATCTCGTGGTGATTCAGGCTTCGCCCTTGGCTTACAAAGAACTTGGACGAGTCAAAGCGGTCAGTGGCAAGTGCTGGTCTACACCAGTCCTCAGTGGTGGTCGAATTTACGCCCGAAGCACCAAGGAGGGAGTTTGTATCGACGTCTCCGGAGGCTGATGTCTCGAAGCATAGAAGAGGTCACCGAAGCCATCAGACAGTTCCGAGACGAGCGGGACTGGCTTCAATTTCATAACCCAAAGGATATGGCGACAGCCCTCTCTATTGAGGCGTCAGAGCTTCTTGAGCATTTCCTCTGGAAATCTAAGGAGGAATCCCAGGCGCGATGTGAGACTCATCGGGAAGCTATCTCAGAGGAAATAGCAGACATTGGTTGCTACCTTTTCGAACTGGCTGATAACCTTGGAATTGATCTTGGCGAAGCTATTCTGGAAAAAATTCAGAAGAACGCCCACAAGTACCCCGTTGAAAAAGCTCGGGGCAGTCATGCAAAGTATAATGAGCTCTAGCCGAACAGGATAAGACTCTTTTTCCTGCTCAATTTTTCTGAGTCATGTGAACTGGTAGTCGCACTCGAACTAACTCCCGATCGCTTCGAGCAAAAATCGAGTCTCCAGCGTATGCTGGATGGGCCCAAGTCTTGCCAACAATTTGCACCCGAGACAACTCTCGATGGCCATCTGGCCTAAATTCTGCCAGAATCAACTCGCCCAGAGAATTCAGTAGTAGCACTTTTTCTGTATTGCCCACCCATACAAGAGTAGCTTGAGGATTGCGGTCTTTCGGCTCGTAGTGATTGTTGGCCGTCCATAGGATTTTACCGGTCTTAAAATCAAAAGCGTTAACACCAGTTCGACGATCCATTAGATAGGCTGTTCCACCACGGTATAATGGCTGCGCCATTAGGCCACAGAGGGTATCCTCAGTTTCCCAAAGTAATTTTGGCGGATTATTATTTGCACCTAGCTTTAGAGCTCTTGAACCGTGCCAGTAGCCTGCGACATAAGCAATTCCTTGATGGAAAATGGGCGTGGCGATACTTACACCGTATTTTACCTTGTATGGATGGCTCCAAAGAATGTCTCCGTTCGTTGGGTCTAACCCTAAAATCTTCTTTGGAGACCAGTAAAGAAACTGAGTTTCTCCGCCGATTTTAATTGGTACAGGCCAACCATAGCCTGCGCCATCCCCGCCACTTTGCCATAGCTTTTGCCCAGTCTGCGGATCGATAGCAGCAAGCGTGCCTCCATTTTCTAGCCCCAGTGGAGCGTACAACTTACCTTCCCACAGCCTGAGTGCGGCTGAGTAACCCCAAGTGGGACGCTTCGCCATCCAATCCCTTATGGAATCTACAAACCAAATCTGCTTTCCGGTTTTGGCATCATGGCAGGCTAGGTGACCAACCGCCCCAAGAGTATATACTCGGCCTTTGTGCACAGTTGGCATGGAGCGTGGACCTTTGGCATAGCTCAAATCTCCGTAGTTTACATCATATGCAGACCACCAAAGCTGTTTGCCTGATTCAGTGTCGAAACAGACCAGACGTTCTTGCTTCTGGCCGTTTTTCTCCTGAAGGTCCATCGTGTAAACTCGGCCCTCTGCAACCGCAACTCCTGAGTACCCGGGTCCGATACTGACGCGCCAGGAAGGCTCCAGACCTTGCTCAGGAAAAGGTTCGATGCCCTCAGTTGGCCAGATGCCGTCCCCGGTTGGTCCACGCCAACTTGCCCAATCATTTCCCTGAGCCAATTTTAGGACAATGAGCAAAAAAAAGTAAGGACTACGACACATGGTAGTGCTGAACAATATCACCAAAAGACGGGATGCGTAAACGGTCGCCAAACTGCTCAAGGTTTTTAACCTGAAGTATGTCACCGCGTTCTATCTTCCGGAGCGTGCGCTTTTGCTCCGAGTCTAGATTTCGGAACATAAGCTCGTAAGTGTGGGCTAGCCCGTCTCCAGCTACGCCAGACATGAGAAAATGACCTTTCATCCGACTCATTGGAGAGACTAGTCGGAAGTGTTCAGCGGTTTTCGGTGCCAAAGGCGCAGGAGTAGGAGACATGGCAACATAACTGAACTTTAGTTCGTGAATCCGGCGCTGCATTCTGCGATTTAAATACTGCATCGATTCTGGTGGATGCCAGCTACGGACTTCATGAGACCAAAACTTGTTGGTCTGCTGTAGTGGGCAAGGCCCTGCGTGCAAGTATGGACCCCAGTTATGCACTGCTCCATCAACCACTAGACTATCTGCTAAAGAGCGTAGGTTTTCAGATGTTTCCTTGAGTGCAGGCTCAATTATCAGCAGCAACCCGTGCTTCTTCAATAGCTTACGGCAACTTGCTTGAATCAGTCCAACCACCTCCTCCGGAGTGCTACTAGTAGTGAATTCGTTGAGGCTGAAGCTAAGGACTACAAGATCAAACCGATCTCTTCCTCCGTAGAAGAGAGTCGATCGATGGCGTAAGTTTTTGGACTGTATACGTACTGAAGATTTGGGCCATAGATGATTTAGGTCAGTATGACAGTGACGCAATGTATCTAGAGCATGAGGTGATTGGTCGATTGCAGTTACACGGACTTTTCTTTCTGGAAAACGTGCATGAAGAAGCTGCAAAACACTCAGGCAGGCAGAGCCAGGGCCCGAGCCGATATCGAGAATATGAATATCCTCGTTCTCATCAGGCATCCAACCTCTGTGCTCAATCACTTCTAGCAAAGGGAACCTCGTTCGTACCCAACTTTTGGGATGAAAATAAATTCCATATGCCAGCAGATGTCCTGGTTTTTTAAAATAGTCTGGAAACCCCTTGTTTCGTTTCACGGTAAAATGATCACTCAAGACCGAGGCATTCCTGTGCAAATTCTCCAAAGTATGGACATCGGACTCCTCAACTCGTTCCTTCCACCACTTCTCAAGTGCTTCAGGATAGTGTCGAGTGGATTCTGGCGACGGAGGGTTCATTCCGTTGCCACCATGGCTATTTGTGGGTTCTGGACAAGAAAAAGGGCCGACAGTTAGCACTGTCGACCCTTCACTTAAAATAGGTTTATTATTTATCCTAGAGTTTGCCTCCGTAAATGGCATTGCGGCCAAGCTCTTCCTCGATGCGGAGGAGTTGGTTGTATTTGCAAACCCGGTCGGTGCGGCAGAGTGAGCCAGTCTTGATCTGCCCAGCATTGGTTGCTACTGCGATATCAGCGATCGTTGTATCCTCGGTTTCTCCACTACGGTGAGAGATGACAGCGGTATAGTTTGCTTCCTTCGCCATTTCGACGGAGTCCAGAGTTTCTGTAAGCGTACCGATTTGGTTCACTTTGACTAGGATGGAGTTAGCCACGCCCAGATCGATACCTTTCTTAAGGAATTGAGTGTTGGTTACGAAGAGATCGTCTCCGACAAGCTGGGTGGTGTCGCCGATGGCGTCGGTGAGCTTCTTCCACCCCTCCCAGTCGTTTTCGTCGCAACCGTCTTCAATAGAGCGGATTGGGTACTTTGCCTGAAGGTCTTTGTAGAAGGTAACCATGTCGTCAGAAGTACGGACGGTGCCATCGCTCTTATCGAAGACGTACTTCCCGTCTTTGAAGAACTCGGAGGAGGCCACATCTAAAGCGAATACAATGTCACGCTCTAACTCATAACCTGCTGCAGATACAGCCTTTGCAATAGCTTCAAGAGCCGCTTCGTTAGATTCAAGGTTGGGGGCGAAGCCACCTTCGTCACCCACCGCAGTTGAGAGGCTGTTTGCTTTTAAGACTTTTTTAAGTGAGTGAAAAATTTCACAACCCATCCGCAGTGCTTCACGGAAGGTGTTTGCACCGACAGGCATAATCATAAACTCCTGAATATCGATAGGAGCGTCAGAGTGTGCGCCACCATTCATGATATTCATCATTGGCACAGGAAGTACCTTACCGTTTGCACCGCCAATGTAACGGTATAGAGGAAGTCCCATTTCTGCGGCAGCCGCATGGGCACTAGCTAAGGACACGGCAAGAATCGCGTTTGCGCCTAGTATGCTCTTGTTGGGGCTGCCATCCAGCTCCAGCATTTGATGGTCGATTCCGACCTGGTCCTCTATGTCGATTCCGTCGAGAGCGGGTGCGATGACCTTGTGGACGTTCTCAACAGCTTTAAGTACGCCCTTGCCGAGGTATCGGCCAACAGGGTCAGTAACATCTGCTAGGTCTCCAGCAGGGATGCTGCCGTCTCGAAGTTCAACGGCTTCGTTTTCACCAGTACTGGCTCCAGAAGGGACGGCAGCTCGGCCAATGGTGCCACTGTCCAGTTCGACGTCTACCTCTACTGTGGGATTTCCTCGGGAGTCAATGATCTCCCGAGCGCGAATGTCGATGATTGTGCTCATGTTTGATTTTGGTAAATTATTGTTCCGAGAAAAAGGGCCACTTTGTTTGGCTTTCAAGCTGTAGGCTGTCAATCGGTAAAGCCGGTTTGATTCAGTCACCTTCGAAACCGAATTCCTGAAGCATTTCTTCAACGACTTCCCCTAAACAGGGACGAACAGGCAGCGATGCTTGGGATTCCGCGCAGCAAATGATATAGCCCACAGCGGATTGGAGATTTGGGATACGAGAGTGCGAGACTTCTTGAAAAAATACGTTTAGCGCCTCGGACCACTCCGCAACTGGAAACATTGATTCATCGATTCCAGAGGCCAATCGATCCATGGCAGAGGTGAAATCACTATACTCTCGCAGGGTATTTTCAATCTGTGTAAAAAGAGCAGGCTTAGAGTTGGTTCTCAGCAGCTCGAGTATGTCTTCGGCGTTGGCCATTGGTGGTGTCAGCTTAGATCAAGATGGCATGCCTTATGTTGATCCCTGCCATTGACGCTGCGCAGTATTGGAGATTCAGCTCGGCAACGGGCTTCGGTATGTGGGCAGCGTGTATGGAAATGGCATCCCGTCGGCGGGTCTATGGGTGAAGGGACGTCTCCTTGTAGGATTTGACGCTGGGATTTGTGCAGTGGGTCAGGGACCGGGATGGCAGAGAGTAGGGCCTGAGTATAGGGGTGGGCTGGACTGTTGTAGAGGGTTTGGGCATCCCCGGTCTCTACGATACGACCGAGGTACATAATAGCAATACGATCAGATACATGCTTAACTACAGCTAAGTCATGGGAGATGAAGAGATAGGACAGGCCAAGTTCCTTCTGAAGGTCTAGAAGGAGGTTCAGAATCTGGCTCTGGATCGAGACGTCTAAGGCGGAGACTGCTTCATCACAAATTATGAGTCTTGGCTTTAGCGCGAGTGCTCGGGCAATGCCGATACGCTGTCTTTGCCCACCCGAGAATTCAAATGGGAATCGGTTAAGTGCTGTCCTCGGCAGACCTACTTTTTCCAGAAGTTCAGCTACCCACTGACGGCGTTCCCTCTTGGTGCCTAGTTTGTGAATTACGTAAGGTTCCTCTAGGATTGAGCCAACTGTTTGTCTTGGGTTGAGAGATTCGTAGGGATCCTGAAAAACCATTTGAATTTCTCTTCGTATGGGCTGTAGCTCCCGTCGGGAAAGTGACGAAATTTCACGTCCTTCGAAGCTTATGGTACCAGCCGTGGGTTTGTAGAGGCGTGCAAGAGTTTTCCCTAGAGTAGATTTGCCGCAACCGGACTCACCG
>CAJWWL010000124.1 GCA_913048125.1 uncultured Opitutia bacterium
TAAAGAGAGATTTAGAAGCTCAAGGTTTTAAGTTTAAATCGCAAACAGATACTGAGGTAATTACCGTTTTAGTAACACAGTTTTTACAAAATTCAAAACCTCTAGAGTCAGTATTCAAAACCTTAAAAAAATTAAAAGGTAGTTTTGCATTAGGTATTATATTTAAAAATTTTTCAGACATCATAATTGGCGCAAGGAGAGGAAGCCCGTTAGCTGTGGGCTATGCAAACAATGAAAATTATTTAGGATCAGACTCATATGCTCTTAAATCAATGACAAATAAAATAACTTATTTAAATGATGGAGAATTTTGTATTATTAAAAAAGATTTCGTTGAATTTTTCAATCGTGCAATTAAAGACAATTTAGGAGTAAGCTTCTTTTTTCCAACTACTTTAACAGCGTTGTCTTGCCACTTGTGAATGATGTGTGCGCCAGGTTGGCCATTCTGCAGCCAAAGATCATAACCGCGAAAACTATTACCCTCATTCATTTTGCCGAGTATACATCCGCTCTGATTGCCATTGTTGGTTCGAACCCAACAGCCATAGCTGAAGGGACGATTCCACTCAAGGTCGCCAAAGCCCTTCACTTCGACAAAGCCATTACCTTCGATCTTCAGGCTACCTCCGTATTTGCCTGATGCTAGGACTTTCGCTTTACCGTGAAGTCTGTTGTCACTTTTTGCGCGAACATTGTCTGGGGTTAGGTTTTTTTCAAAAGAGTCAAGTGCTAGGTGTGCGGTGAGACCAGCGGGTTCGACTGGACCGGTTTCATCTCCGGTTGATGCTTCGAGGAATTGGTCCTCAGCCCAACGATCAAAATCATCTTTTGCATCTTGTCGACGAGCCTCTAGCTGTTTCTGGATCCCAGCGATTTTCTTTTCAGCCTCTTCTTTAAACTTTAGTTGTGTGGGAGAGATGACGTCGATGACAGGAGCCTGGTTTCCGCGTCGAGTCTGCATGCCAGGATCTGCATTGTTGTTGAAGAAAGCGTAGAACCGATAGTATTCCTCCTGAGAGATTGGGTCATACTTATGATCGTGGCACTGAGCGCACTCTAGGGTCATTCCCATCCAAATATTACCAGTGGTTTTGACCCGGTCTACTACATACTCCACACGGAACTCTTCAGCAATAGCGCCACCTTCGTCTGTGGTGGCATGGTTTCGATTAAAACCAGATGCAACTTTCTGTTGCACATTTGCTTCTGGAAGAAGATCTCCAGCAAGTTGCTCAATAGTAAATTGATCGAAAGGCATATTGTTTTTGTACGCATTGAGAACCCAGTCTCTCCATGGCCACATGGTGCGAGGCCCATCGTCGTGAAAAACTGAGGTGTCGCCGTAGCGAGACGCATCCATCCAAATCAAGGCCATCCGTTCGGCATATTCCTCAGATGCTAGTAGTCGATCGACAACCTTTTCGTAGGCGTTTGGGCTTTTGTCACTAAGGAAGGCATCCACTTCGGTTAGGGTGGGGTGCAATCCAGTGAGATCTAGAGTCAAACGGCGCACCAGGGTACGACGATCTGCTTCGGGAGAGGGCTGGATTCCATCTTTCTCCAGACGTGCTAACAGGAAGCGGTCAATGGTATTTCGCGGCCATTTCGTGTCCTTAATCTTAGGCAGATTAGGAGTCTTTGGTTTCACGAAAGCCCAGTGGCCCTCATATTTTGCGCCCTGTTCAATCCAGGTCTTGAGGATAGCAATCTCATTTTCATTGAGTTCATTTTTGAACTCGGGAGGCGGCATGATCTCATCAGGATCCTCACTTATGATACGATGCCACATTTCGCTATTCGCAAGATCCCCTGGCTTGATAGCTTGTAAGCCATCCCGATTCTTAAACGCAGAGTTTTCCTCGTCAAACCTGAGATCTGCCTTGCGACTTTTTTCTGAGGGACCGTGACAGTTAAGGCACTTAGAAGAGAGAATAGGCCGAACATCCTTATTAAACGAGATACTCTCGGCGCTAAGTTGTAATGATGCAGTTAAAGCTGCTAGATTAAGAATTCTGCGCATAGAGAGCACGGTTTGTGATTGAGATGTTTTTTTAGTAATAGCGCTTGGGCAAAATTTTAAAACCAAAAGATTCGGTGTAAGAAGCGTCGATAAGCCTAAATCGTTAATCTCTATTTTAGTTTTGCCGTCTTGATGAATTCTTTTTGCATTTCCCCCCACTTTTTTTCCATCCTTTTGACTCGTTCCGGAAGTCGAGAAGCAAGGTTTGTTACCTCATTTCGGTCATTCGCCAGATCGTAGAGTTCCCACTTTCCACCTTTTATTGCGACGAGCTTCCAGTCTCCATCACGGAGTGCCCTGTGCCCGTCATGTGAAAACCAGAGTGGCTTCTTTCTTGTTTCAGTCTCTACCTGTGTAAACGAAAGAAAGAGACTTTGGCCTGGTGCCTTAGGTGCATTACGATTGTGCCAGTTTTCCTGTGCTTTTCCGCCAGTAACCTCAAGTAATGTGGGAGCAATGTCTATGACATGACCTACAGTTGAGTTGAGTTCGCCCCTTGCCTGAATACCATTAGGCCAGTGTACTATTAGCGGAGTTGCTGCACCGCCTTCATGTACCCATGTCTTATGCTTCCGAAATGGTGTATTGCAAGCCGTCGACCAACCGGGTCCGAGACAGAGGTAGGTGAAAGCTGATCCTGGAGGAGCTTCAGGATCGTGTCCATCTCCGCGCACCATGATTTCTGAACTGGCACCATTATCTGACAGGAAGAGTATTAGTGTATCCTCAAACTCATTCATTTCGCGAATTTGTTTTAGGACGCGACCAATCTCGAGATCCATTCTGTAGACCATAGCGGCATGAATCGCCATCTTCTCTGTTTGAAACTTCTTTTGCTCGATACTCAAAGAATCCCAGCGTTTTGGGAATCTCACTTCGCTTGGACCCAGAATCTTATAGGCAGAGTCGAAATGGTAGGGTGGGCCCAGTTCGGGTTCCGGGCTCGGGAGTTGGTTTTTTGCAATACCAAGTTTTTTCTGGCGCTTCCAGCGTTGGGTCTGGATTTTATTCCATCCAGCTTTGTAGCGGTCGCGAAAAAGTTTGATGTCTTCAGGTAATGCGTGGAGAGGGAAATGTGGGGCGGTAAAAGCGAGGAACTGGAAGAAAGGCTTATTGGCATGCGTCTCAGCATGCTCCTTTAATTGTGCGATGGCATGGTCTGCTTTGGCGGTGGTTACATACCACCCGTTTCGAGGTTCAAACCCCGGTTGCTTTTTATCGTCCAGAAAGTAGCTTTTCAGTCGGAAGAAACCGTGGTTGTTGACGTAGTAGGATCGATCGAAGCCGTTTTGCAGAGGCATCCCATCAATGTGCCACTTACCTGAGTGGTAACAACGATAGCCTTCATCCTTCAAATACTCTGTGATGAGTTTTGCCCATCCCGGCCGGTTTCCACGCTTGATTCCGGGCAGAGTGTCTCTACGTACCTGCTGGGCGTAGTAGCCTGTCATCATAGCTGCACGGGTCGGCCAGCACCGAGCTGTGTTATAGAATTGGGTGTAACGAAGCCCCCCAGCAGCAAGTTCGTCTAGGTTGGGTGTTTCAATTTCACCGCCGTAGCAGCCAAGGTCCGAGTACCCGAGGTCATCGGCCAGAATAAGTAGAATGTTGGGCTGCTCTGCAGCGTAGGCTAAGTTGCAAAGAAGATATACGGCTGTCAGGGCGAGACGCTTCATGCAGGAGATTACTCGCCGTTGGGAATGTCAGTAGTCAACTGCGGCGCATCTGCGCCTTGGAGAGTCTTTACTTTTCCCACTATGCGATTGACGGCGCCCTCGCCTTGATGGATTCCGAAGTCGAGACGGAACTTTCTTTTTTGTCCCGGTTTAAGTTTCGGAAGTCGACCGGTAGCGCGTTCGACGCTACGGTTGTATGGGTAACCAGTTCCGGGTTCTATGCCGGTAACATAGCCATCCGCCTTCGATGCTGTATTCTTCCAAACGGTGAGGTAGGGGAGTTGTTTCTGATTCCATCCTACTGAGGTTGCTAGGGTGTTTGCCTTGTTGGTGAGCACAGCGAGAGTGCGTCCGTTCTCATCTGCCTTTGGCTCAATACAGAAGACCTCCTCGATGAAATCCTGAGTGGGGCCCTTGTAGAGAGTCCAGTTGTCGATGGCATTGGCAGCATGCTCATTCATGGGGGCGACTTTATGAGCGGCAACATGGATTTTGGCGCCTTCTTCAAGAATGCTGGAGCCGTAATTTCCATGATAGATTAGGGTGAATTCCTGCGGTGAGCCACCAAGGTTGGTTACCGTATCTTCGATTCGGAAGGATGAGGATCCTGGCAAGGTCGAGATTTCGGTTACCAGCTTAAGCTTAGGTCCGTAGAAAAACTTCTCGTAAACAGTGCCACGGACCCGAATCCTGTGGGGTGCTTCTTTGTCTACGATAACTTCGACAGAGCTGGCAGGAATATTTCCAATTTTTCCATGAAGGGATAGGTCCATAGAAGCTTCACCACCGGTATTGGTGGTGAAAGTGTCTTCCCCAGGATGGCCAGCAAACTCAAGTCCGCAACGAACCATCCATTCGTTAAAGCCCTCTAGCCATCCCAGACCGCCACGGCTTTCCAAATCAATATACTTTGGATGTACGATTTCTTCTACTGGTGAATTCCAGCCCAGTCGAACATCTCCTTGTTTAACCTCATACACACTCATGCCCCTTGTTGGTATGACTGTGATTTGCAACTTACCATTATCGATTGTGACAAGCTCTACTCCATCCTGTTTGCCGCCGCTCAGGGTAGTATGTGTAACTGAGCAGGATTTTCCCGAAACAGAGTCCTTAAAGTGCTTGATCACCCCTTGATGGTGGCCAGGTGCATTCAACTCGAGGTCACCGAGCTGCATGTTGATACTGAGACAACCATTCAAGAGAAGGCTGACTACGAAAAATAGATATGAGGTGTTTTTCATTGCACAGGGTTTTCTAGATATGGGACTACAAAGGGTGCTTTCCAACTCACCCGAAAACTTCTTCCAAGGCAGCTCGCATGACGGCAGGATCTGGGTCCACACCCGTCCAGTATCGAATCCCTATAACCCCCTGATTCACGAGCATGCCGAGGCCGTCGATAACTTTGCAGCCCTTTGCGCGTGCATCTTTGACAAGGTTGGTCAGTGGAGGATTCGGGATGACATCCGCTACAACCATATCAGGTGTTAGGCTATCAGGATTAAAGTCGACCCGAGCATCTACGTCAGGAAATAGGCCAATAGAGGTTGCATTGATAACAACATCCGTACTTTCGGGAATGTCGAAAGTGCCTTGCCAATGTGCAAAATCAGCCTCAGCGGGCACCTTGTCATTGAGCAGTTTGGTTAGTTCTTCTCCTCTTTCTACTGAACGATTCACAACGGTAATCTTAGTCGCACCGGCAAGAGCAACTTCTACTCCGATCGCCCGTGCTGCACCGCCGGCTCCAAACATTACGACACTCTTCCCTTTAGGGTCTGTTAGCTCGCGGAGAGACTCAACAAAACCTTTTCCGTCCGTGTTTTCTCCGATAAGTTTCTCATCTCGGCGCACAACGCAGTTTACTGCACCCATTAACGAAGCAGATTCGCCCAATCCATCCAGATGCTTTATAACCTCAACTTTGTGAGGGATTGTGCAATTGAAACCCGCAAAGCCCATGGCCCGCGCTCCTGCTACTGCATCAGCTAGTCCGTCTGGTGCCACTTCAATTGTCAGGTAGCGCCAATCCAAGTTATGGTGACGATAGGTTGCTTCGACCATGACCTGTGTGGGGTTTTCTGAAATTGGCTGGCCAAAAGCAGCGGTTAGTTCCTGTTTGAAGTTAAGTTCTTGGCTCATGTTTTTTGATGTTTTCTGTGCGCAGGTTTTGCGAATCGATAGAGCTATGCAAGAGGTAAAATGTGGAGTGTTCTCCTAATCGATTTCTAAAGATTTGCCAATTGCCGTGCCTGCCAAGTGCCCTGTTGTCCAAGCTGCTTGGAAGTTAAACCCTCCAGTGATGCCATCAATGTCCAGAAGTTCGCCGACAACATACAAGCCATTTGTGGTTCGGCTTTCCATTGTTTTGAAATTGATCTCGTCCAGATTCACCCCTCCGCAAGTCACGAATTCTTCCTTGTTCATGCTTTTACCAAGTACTCGGAACTGGCACTGGCAAAGTTGGCGTGCAAACTCCTCAGCGACACTCTTTTCCAAATGAGGCCACTTTTGCTCTGATCGAATACCAGCAGTCTCTGCCAGACGCTGCCAAAGGCGTCCAGGGATGTTGAATTGGTTATCTTGTAGTATGCTTCGCCGGGGAGATTCCTTCCGCAATCGCTGGAATTGCTTCAGAGCGTCCTCTGTAGACAAGTCTCCGCACCAGTTGATTCGAACGGAAAACCGGTACTCCTTTTCTTTAAGCTCCCGCGCTCCCCAAGCTGAGACGCGCAAGATTGCTGGGCCGCTAAGTCCCCAATGGGTGATCAGTACTGGCCCATTTGCCGCCAGTCCTTTGCCGACCTGCACATGGGCCTTGGGGACTGCTATGCCTTGGAGTCCGTCGAGTCGATGGTCCTTGATTTTAAAGGTGAACAGTGAAGGCGCCGCATCCGAAACTGTATGCCCAAGGCTTGTTGCCAGTTCTGCGCCAATACGGTTGCGAATGCCTCCTAGGGAGAGAACCAGATTGCGGGTGTTGATCGAAGTCCCACCACTTATTTGGAGACTGAACCCTCGGTTTGGAATCCCTACTGCATCAAGAATTTCCGTATTCGTGAGGATTTCAACTTTAGCCCTACGAGCGGTGTTGATCAAACAGTCGATGATTGTCTGCGAATCATCAGATTGTGGAAAGACTCGATTGTCAGATTCAACCTTAAGTGCTACACCGTGTGCTTCAAACCATTCCATCGTGTCCGCAGGAGCCCAGTGGTAGAAAGGTCCGCGCAACTGCTTGCTGCCTCTAGGATAGTATTCAATAAGTTCCTTTGGATCATAGCAGGCATGGGTCACATTACACCGACCTCCGCCCGAGATTTTTACTTTACTCAACACTCGACGGCCTTTTTCGAGGATACACACTCGGGCACCAGGGTAGACTTCTGCGCAGGCGATGGCAGCGAAGAAACCAGCAGCGCCTCCTCCGGCGATGACGAGATCGTATGGTGATTCTTCTGCTTGGTTCATTTTTAAGGTTTCCTCGCTAAAGATACTCTCCCAATGCTCAAGAACCCTTTTCAGATTAAACTACTCCATCCTCCCATCTGAGGCTTGCACACCCGATTTTTTTCCATTGCATCTGATGTGTCATTCAACTCCCAAACAATAATGAAGACCCTAAGCACCCGTATTAGAATACTCCTCCTTGCGTCTACTTTTTACTTTTTTGGATGTGGCAGCGAACAAGAATCCACAGGGATCCAGCAAACTGTAACAGCATCCAAGGGGACAATAGCTTATTCTCCACTTACCTTATCAAATCCCTTCTTCAAGGTGATTGGTGATCACATTAAGGCTGAAGCAAGGAAACATGGCTATGACACCCTCATGCTCGATCCAAATGAGGATGTTAAGACTCAGTCCGACCAGATTGATGACTTCATTTCAAAGCAAGTCTCAGCAATCATTCTTGTACCCTGCAACAGACTTTCCATTGGTCCAGCGGTACAAGAGGCTAACAAGGCGGGCATTCCAGTGTTCACAGTCGATGCTCAGTGCGCGGCTGAGGGTGTAGAGATTGTCAGTCATGTGGGTACAGACAACTTTCAGGGTGGTGCTCTTGCTGGTGAGGCTATGATTGAAATCCTCGGCAAGACTGGAGGGAAAGTGCTCATTCTTGACCATAAAACCGCCAATTCATGTGTCTTGAGAGTACAGGGATTCAAAAAAATCGTTGATGCTCACAATGCATCAAATCCGGCCGCAAAGATAGAAGTGGTTTCCGAATTGCCTTCCGGTGCGAATCGAACAGACAGTTACAAAGCTACTGCCGACACCCTTCAGGCTCATGAAGATCTTGCTGCGATCTTTGCTATCAATGATCCCGCTGCCCTAGGCGCTTACACCGCTGTACAAGAGAAGAGCCTTGAGAACTCCATCAAGATCATTGGCTTTGATGGTCAAAAAGAGGGTAAGGTCGCGATCAAGGAGGGTAAAATCTATGCTGACCCCATTCAATTTCCTGATCAGATGGGGGTGCAGATCGTGCAATATATCATTGCTCACCTAGCTGGCGAGGAAGTTGAAGAAACGGTTCTTATCCCCACTTCTCTTTACAAGAAAGCCGACGCCGAAAAAGATCCTGAACTTCAGTAATCAGCGATAAATGTCTGTTGCTGAAATTTCCCCGCTACTTCTCATGCGGGGCATTCATAAGCGCTTTCCTGGTGTGCATGCACTCAAGGGCGTCGATCTTGAATTACGCTCTGGAGAGTGCCTTGCATTACTTGGCGAGAATGGTGCAGGCAAAAGCACGCTCATCAAGATGTTAGGTGGTGCGCACCAGCCCGATGAGGGAGAAATTCGGTTGCATGGTAAATCCATTCAAATTCAAGGACCACAGGATGCTCTCGCCGCCGGGGTTGCGGTGATCTATCAAGAGTTCAATCTGGTGCCTTGGCTATCTGCCCGCGAAAATATTTTCTTGGGCCAGGAGCCCAGTCTTATCGGTATTCTCCCCGCTAAAAAAGAGCGAAGCAGAGCTCGAGAACTCTTCAGTCAGCTCGGTGTTGATATCGACCCAGAGACTTTATGCCGCGACCTCACCGTTGCACAACAGCAGATAGTCGAAATTGCCAAGGCACTTGCGACAAATGCTCGAATTTTAGTGATGGACGAGCCAAGTGCCGCGCTCTCTCAGAATGAGATCGAAGGCTTATTTACGGTTATCCGTGGCCTCAAAGAAAAGGACATTGGCATCATATACATCAGCCACCGATTAGACGAGATTGATACAATCTGCGACCGTGCCACCGTTCTTCGTGACGGTGAGTATATTGGCACCTCAAAGGTGGGAGAACTCTCCAGAGAAGAGTTGATTCAGCAAATGGTTGGGCGGAGTATAGAGCAGGAGTTTCCAAAGGAACGCGCTGAGATTGGTTCAACCCTGCTCCTTGCTAAAAACCTGTACCGTGGGAAGAAAGTCCGAGATGTCTCGATCGAAATCAAGAGCGGTGAGATTTTGGGGCTTACTGGTCTGGTCGGATCTGGGCGTACAGAAACCGCCCGCATCCTATTCGGTGCGGACATGGCTGAGTCAGGTTCCGTTTATCTTGATGGTCAGCCAATTGATTTACATACCCCCCGGGACGCCATCTCTGCTGGAATTTGTCTGCTCACTGAAGACCGGAAGTCTCAGGGACTCATTCTTCCTCAATCAATCCGAGAGAATTTTGGTCTGCCTAACCTTGCCCGTTACTCCTCTCGAGGGTGGATCAATCAAGAGACAGAGCGAAATGCCTTCAACAGACATGCCGAAAAACTTCTAATCAAGATGACCGGACCCGAACAGCCTGCTTCCAATCTTTCTGGAGGCAACCAGCAAAAGGTTGTTCTCGCTAAATGGCTTGAACGCGATGCAAGAGTCTTGCTCTTCGATGAACCTACGCGGGGAATCGATGTTGGTGCCAAGTACGAAATCTACCAACTCCTTAACCGGCTTGCTGCACAAGGAAAGGGCATACTAATGATCTCATCTGAACTTCCGGAAGTTCTCGGCATGAGCGATCGGGTCATCGTCATGCACGAAGGTCGTATCAAGGGTGAGATCACGGATGTAGGTAAAGCCACACAGGAAGACATTCTACGGCTTGCGGTTGCTTAAAATTTATGAACTGGAAAAAAATCCTCTCTGACTATGGTACGCTTCTGGTGCTCATTCTACTTTGCGCAGGGTTCAGTATTGTTACCTTGGAGGAACAGTGGCCAACCGATGCCGGAGCCGCAAAGAAAGTTGTTGCTCAAGCGAAACAAAATAGCGGCACAGAGTCTAATGCCCTTATTCTTGTTCGCCAAGGAGGAGAGGGGAGCAATTTTGCCGATGCCCTGGAAACTGAGCTGAAATCAGCTGGAGTTGAGGTCTTGGGGAAGGCCGTTACTCAGCCCTTGGGTGCACGCAAGACGCTTGTTGATATAGGAGCTTCCGAGGCC
>CAJWWL010000125.1 GCA_913048125.1 uncultured Opitutia bacterium
AATCAACTTACCATTGAAAATGATTCTAATACTGACCAGATGGTGGTTGTCGGTAATGGACTTCCTAATTATACTCCAACGGTTTTAGGCGTTGAGGTAACGAATGGATGGAACTCAGCAGCTAATGGTGGTTTTGAAAGCCTCAAACTAAGTGAGGACAACCTTGGTTCAAGTGGTGGGAATAATCCTAACCAGATTGTAGAGGCAGAAGAAACTTTTCGTATCCCGCTTAATCCAGTTAATAATTCGATAGCTACGGACACATCTCTTGGTACTGTAGGTCTAGCTCTGAATGGTATTCCTGTCTTCAATCCTTTTGAAGATCCATCTCAGACTGCTGCATATGGTCGAATCTTTTCAAGTTGCTGCGGTCATCCTCAGCGCAATGGCATTTACCATTATCACAAATACCCCACTTGCTTGCGTTTGATTTCAGATACTTGGAAGTCAGAGAAAGAGAAGTGTGACGAACTTGACGCCTTGCTGGTCGAGAATGGACATTCACCATTGATTGGTTTCGCAGTTGATGGGTGGCCAATCTACGGGCCAGTAGGTTGGGTAAATGACGGAAGCAAAACAGGTATTGTGATGCGAAGCAGTTACACTGGAAGTTCAGATTCGTCAGGCAATCCCACCTATGTTGAGGGCAGTGGTGATTTAGATGAATGTAATGGAGTTCTTTCTCCAACTCCCGAGTTTCCTGAGGGCATCTATCACTACGTTATGAGTGTTGAGGCAGATGATGATGGAACTGTACTGCGTTACCTCAATCCACATTTTGGATACGACGTGCGCAACACGCTCAAGAAACATGATTTAATGCCTAGTTCTTGGATCGATGACTCGTCCTACATTTCCGGATTGAAGTCTGGTTTTTCTGTCAATGGTGTTGCTGTTTCTGGGACTAACAATTTCGACTATTTTGTAGATTTCATATCCGCACTACAGTCTACTTTGAACTCGAATGGAATGACAGAAGTCGGAGCTGAATTTGAGACCATGAAAATAGCCTATCCTTTTACGATTCGGAAGTATCGAGGCACGCCATCGTCTTCTAGTCCATGATCTTGAGAAAATGGACTTAAGCCAAGGATTCTCCAAACTCTCTAAGATATGAAGATTCGCTACCAGGACTTGTTTAAACTCGTTGTCTTGGTATTAATGCATTCTTTGTTTCCTGTTCTCGAAGCTACAAACAGAAGGGTGGCATGGAGAGATGATCTCCAGTCCACAACTTATTTATCCCTCTCTGAAAACAAGGATTCATTTTCAGTAACCAACGGATATCCGAATTTTACCTCAGTTGGTGCATTAACTGATACTAACGGCACCCTTGGGACTGGTACGCTCATCTCTTCTAATTGGGTCATAACTGCAGCCCATGTGCTTAAGGATAGTAAGATTGCCGCAGATCCAGTAGCATCTGATTGGACTTTTACTTTGGGCCTAGACTATCAGTCAGAAGACGCATCAATTTATAAGGTAGATTCAATCTTCATACATCCGGCTTGGGAAGCAAACCTACCATCTTCACCTCCTTCAGAAGAATTCTATGAGGGAGATGCACTTGGAGTCGATATTGCTTTGGTGAAATTGCAAAACCCAGTCAAAGGAATCACTCCAGCTATTTTGAACTTATCTGATTCTGAGACACTTGGAGAAATTGTATACTTTTCCGGTTTTGGTGACTCCGGAAACGGTGCTACTGGAGCCAATAACAAAGAAAACACTACTCGTTATGCTGCTTGCAATATTTTGGACCGTTTAGTTACCGATGTTCAACTGACCAACCAACCTGCTCAGTATCCTTTTCTCAGAGGTGGATTACTCGCGATTGACTTTGATTCTCCACAACAGAACGCGAACTTACTTGGGAGTTCGGAAGAACAGGTCGGACTCCTTGGAGAAGGTGATAGTTCTCCCGCTGTGCTTTCATTGGAAGGTACAACTGCTAGTGGGGATAGTGGATGTGCAGCGTTTCATAAGATAAACGGTGTCTGGTCAATCGTTGGGGTAAATTCTTATGGCACTACCGACTCAATTTACGGAGACGTTGCAGTCTTTACTCGGACTGCGAATTTCAAAGAATGGATCAATAGTCTTATTCCAGTTCCATCTGCATTGCGGGCAGCACAAGATCTAGGTTCGAACTGGTTCTTCCTTGAATGGTTGGGCTACTTCTATTCTTCGGACTCAGATTGGGTTTATCATATGGAATTAGGATGGATTTATCTGCATGGATCCGATGATAGTTCAATTTGGTGCTACAGCGCTGAGCTTGGTTGGCTATGGAGCAACTCGACTGTATATCCCTACCTTTACCAGTCTCAAACTCAAACCTGGCTGTGGTATTTGAAAGGGAGCATGCCTGCTCAGTTGTACAATTTCTCACAAGCCTCCTGGAGCATCTAAGCCAAACTCTTTAATTGAGATTCTGACTGTTTTAGAAATTTTTCCTACAATGTGTAAGGTAGTTTGTGCTTTAATTTCACAAATCCCAAAGATATCTGGCAGTGACATGCTGACCGTTCATCAAGGCAAATCCAAATCTCTTAGGACTGAAATGCTCCATCAAAGGCGTAAAGATTTAAACGCTCGATTTGAAAACTGATATGACTGTAGCAGAACCATGTGGACCTTCCGATGATTAACTAGCTATGAAAACTATTTCTCGATGCATCCTATTAGTGCTTCTTTCGCCAGTTCACTCAACGGATCATGACTTTGAAGGATTGGGTTGGAATGGATGGCAACCCTTCGCTCCACGTGATGAAATCTCTCCCAGCTTTTCTGTTCAGAAGAATCATGAAAACAATCGTAAGGTAGCGTTAGTAATTAAGCATGATTCTCGAGAGAACCTCTATGGAGGGTGGAGCAAAACCTTTGAAGTTGAAGGAGGAATGCATTATCGGGCTGAGGCTTTTGCTAGGACCAAGAATGTAGAAAACCCTAGGACTAGCAGGTTTCTCGAACTTTTCTTTCACGATGAGGATGGAAAATATGTAACTGATGAAAGGATTGGAGTTCTTACTCGCCCTCTTTATCCTTGGGATGATCCCATAACTGTTGATGGTTGGAGTCGATTTTCAGGGATCTTTAAAGCGCCGATGAAGGCTACACACGCCACTCTTCGCTTATGTCTTCGTTGGGCACCTAATGGAAAAGTGGAGTGGGAGAATGTTAAATTCAACCAAGTGGCTCAACCTAAGTCTAGAAATGTTCGTTTAGCTGCTGTAAACTTTAGACCAAGGGGGGGCAAGTCTGCCTTAGACAACTGTAAGATGTTGGAGCCTTTCGTCCAGAAAGCCGCTAAAGGTGATGCAGATCTGGTGGTTTTTGGTGAATGTATTACTACCATGAATAACGGATTGGATCATGAGAGTGGTGCTGAGGAGGTTCCTGGTCCATGTACTGATTACTTAGGTAGTCTTTCTTCCAAATATGAGCTATATCTTGTGACTTCTCTTTTTGAGCGATCAGGCCATAATATTTATAACACGGCGATTATGCTTGGACCCGATGGTTCTCTCGTCGGTAGCTATCGGAAACTCTGCTTGGCAAGAGGCGAGTATCGAAGAGGAATCGCCCCTGGAGCCGACTTTCCTGTATTTGAGACAACATTTGGTAAGGTCGGCATGATGATTTGCTTTGATGTTCATATGCCTGAAGTCGCTCGTGGTATTGCAGCTCGTGGCGCAGAAATAATAGCAATGCCAATCATGGGTGGACATCCCACTCTTGCTCAGGCACGAGCCATTGAAAACCAAGTTTATCTAGTCACTTCTACCTACAGTCTGAATGAGGACTGGATGCAGACGGGCATTTGGGACACCCAAGGTAAACTCCATTCAAGAGCAACCAAACCTAATGAAGTTGTTTTTCATGAGGTTGACCTCGCAAAAAGAAACTTTTGGCGAGCCAATATTGGAGATTTCAGGGGGAGACTTCGCCATGAGAGACCTCCTTTCAAACTTCCCCAAAACTGAGCTCGATTCCTTTGTTCTCAACATAGACAGGGGAGAAGCGCTCATCAGGTGATGACCTTTCATAATTATGAAAAGCTTCAGTGAGGTAAGTTCAGACCTCTACATCCGTAGCTGAGCTTGTCATGGTTGATAAAAGTTAATGAAGGATTTGGCCAATTAGGTCTTGGGTGACTAAACGTCTGCTCCTCAGCTATATGCTCAATTCTGCATTGTCGCTTAGCGCAATGTTCGCCAGTCGAAGGCTTCATCCATGACGTCGCGGTGCAGTTTGATCATCTGGGCCTTCATTTTTGCAAAGCGCTTAGGCTCTTTTTTCGAGAGATCAATTTCCTGAGTGGCGTCCGAACGAAGATTGTGCAGGCGGTAGTTAATAAAGCCTGTTTTTTTGATGTCCCCAATGAACTTTTCTAGAAACATATTTTGTCGAGGAAGCTCGATTTCCGGATCGGCGAGCAGACACCAGTCACCGTCGCGGATAACACACACTGGGCGCGATGGATTGTAGAACCAGTATAGTGGCTTTGGCCGAGACAGTTTACCTCGGGAGAAGAGTGGTAGCAGACTTGTGCCATCTAGGGTGACTCCTTTGGGCAAGGAGACTCCGGCTGCAGCGCATGCGGTTGGTAGCAAGTCGACAAGACCTGCCGGTATTTCCGTGCGAGTACCGGGGTTAATTTTACCAGGCCACTTGATGATTCCTGGGGCACGGATGCCCCCTTCCCAGAGCTGTGTTTTTCGTCCCTTTAGGTTACGGTTATTAGCCCGGTCAGTACGGTAGCTTCCGTTATCAGAGGTAAAAATAACTAGGGTATTGTCAGCTTCATTTAAGGTTTCAAGTTTGTTGAGGATACGCCCTGCGGCATGGTCCATATTCTCAATGCATCCGTAGTACTCCGGCTGTTTTACATTTGGATGCCTTGCCGCGAGTTCGGGAGGTGATGCCACGCGCTGGTGGGGTTCGTGAAAACAGATGTTGAGGAAGAAGGGCTTGTTTGAATCACGGTGGTTATCAAGCCAGTCAATCGCTTCGCTGGCTACAATTTGGCAGGAGTATCCCTTGATTTCTCCAAGTGCCTTACCATTTCGGACGAAGTTTTGTGGGTTCCTGTGCGAAGGATTGGCATTATTACCAGTAGCCAACCAGTAGTCATAGCCATGATCGCCGGGGTCGGGTCCGGAAGTATCATCGGTGAGTCCATAGCCCAGATGCCACTTGCCGACATGCGCTGTCGAGTAACCACCCGCTTTAAGAAGTTCTGCGATGGTAGTTTCCTCGATGCGTAAATGCATCTTTTGCGATGTGGCTACCCAACTGTAAACCCCCGCACGCACCGAGAAACGTCCAGTTTGTAATGCTGCCCGTGAAGGTGAGCACACTGCGCTAGCCGCATAAAAATCACTGAACTGTAAACCCTCTGCCGCAAGTTTGTCCAAGTGGGGCGTTTGGTTTTCTGGGCTACCATAGCAACTGAGGTCACCTGCACCGAGATCATCAGCAAGCATGATGATGATATTCGGTTGGGACACACCCCAAAGATGAACAGCCGTCAAAAAGAAGAGAACGCAATTTGAGAGTTTCATAATATAAATCTGCAATCGACAAAACCGTATGCAACCTCGTTTCCTACTTTGATTTTGGGATCGAAAAACCTCCTTTGGGTCTACTTGCTACTAGTATGCCTATTTTAAAAAGTTTCTTCCTTATCTTTATTGCTGCAGCCTTTCAACTGGCAGCATCCACAGCAGCAAAGAAGCCCAACATCATTTTTATCCTTGCTGATGACTTGGGCTACGGTGATCTCGGATGCTTCGGTCAGACTCATGTTAAGACACCTATCCTAGATAAAATGGCTGCTGAGGGAATCCGCCTTACCTCCTTCTACGCGGGGTCCACGGTTTGCGCGCCTTCCCGTAGCGTGCTCATGACGGGGCAGGATACCGGGCATACGTGGGTTCGCGGCAACGGACCGGCTGCTTCACAGACCTTACGACCCGAGGATGTCACAGTGGCCGAGAAGCTCAAGGAAGCCGGCTACGCCACTGCGCTCTGTGGGAAATGGGGTCTTGGTGAAATCGGTTCTACCGGCCATCCCAACCGGCAGGGCTTCGACTACTTCTATGGATACCTCAACCAACGCCACGCACATAATTTCTACCCCGAGTTTATCATTCGACAGCAAAAGAAGGTGCGGCTCCGCAACGAGTACGACCCGGCCTGGGTGCAGATGCGCACTAAACAAGGGCGACCCGACGACGGTGCAGGTTGGGCAAAGCCACAAAAGAAACTCGACTATGTACCTGCTCTAGTAACCGAAGAGGCCCTGAAGTGGGTCGATAAACAGGCGCGCAATAAAAAGAAGCCCTTCTTTCTCTATTACGCTCTAAACATTCCACACGCCAACAATGAAGCCAATCGCGGGCTCAAGGATGGACAGGAAATCCCCAGTTACGGCCAGTACGCCGACAAGGATTGGAGCAATCCCGACAAGGGTTTCGCTGCCATGAACTCCATGATGGATCGCGACATAGGCCGTTTAGTGGATGTTCTTAAGAAAAACGGCGTCGAGAAAGATACCCTCATATTCTTCACATCTGATAATGGTCATCACAAGGAAGGGGGGAACAATCCAGAATTCTTTAATTGCAATGGTCCATTGCGAGGTATGAAACGGGACCTTTACGAAGGCGGGATACGAGTGCCAACAGTGGCTTGGTGGCCAGATACCATACCTGCGGGCATCCAGTCAGATCATACTGCGCAATTTGCTGACTTTATGGCTACCGCTTGTGAGTTGGCAGGGGTCAAGACTCCAAGCAACACTCAGTCGACCAGTTTCGTTCCCACTCTTCTCGGCAAGAGCGCCAATCAGAAGAAGCCCGAGTTCCTCTACTGGGAGTTTTACGAGCGCAACAGCAAGCAAGCTGTCCGCTTTGGCAAATGGAAAGCTATTCGCCAACCCATGTTCACCGGGGGTATCGAGCTCTATGACCTCGATGCTGACATCGGAGAAAGCAAAAACCTTGCTGGCCAATTTCCTAAAATAGTCGAGACCGCCAAAACCTATATGGAAAAGGGTCACAAACCCAACCCCAACTGGAAAGTGCGGTCTCGCTAGAAGTCACCTTTCAGTCCTACTCGTGCATATGTACTTGCGTACTCATTGTCTTGTAATGCCACTTTGAAATTTAATTTATGGAACCAGTCTAGTCTGTCGCCATTCCCTTCGACTGATTTTTCGCTGGTTGTGATTAGGGAATAGAGTTATTCATTTTAGTTAAATAATATAAACTATTATGAGTGCATTTGAGTCTATTGGCCTAATTATTCTCATGGCTTACTTTGCTGCTGCCGTCATTTTTCCGATATTTTGGACTGTGGTTACTTTAATATCTGGAGTGAAAAATGGTCGGTTCTTAGGTCTTCTGGGTGCGTGGATTCCACCTGTTTTAATGGGGATTCTTTTCTCAGGTTTCTTGGATGTGATTTTCAATATTTTCTTCATTGGTTCTTATGCGCTTTCTTTGTACCTACTGTATACAGACATGCAAAATGCGCGCCGCGATGGGGTTCCTAATAGCCTTGGTAGGATCTGCTTTATATTACACGCATCAGGTGGAGGGCTTGTATTTGCGATTTGCGTGATAGGTATTGCCTTGGCTGGTGATATCTAGTTCATGCTTACAGCGAAGAATTTGGAGAAAGTTTGTGTCGCCGCCTTATTCTAGGTCTACGCCGCATTGGGAACCTAGATTTTTCTGTCGTGTAGGATTTTCCCTAGTTAAAATTAAAAACCGATTGAGCTTAACTTGTTAAAACCGCTGCCTGCCAAGTTGTGCTTAGGGTGGCACCCCTTTTGGGCGTAATGTTTGGGGGACGTCTGGTGTTCTTGTAGCTGCGCCGTTCAAGCACCGCTGACCCCAAGCTAATAACCCTTGCCCCGCCGGGGCAAAGACAGACCGTTAGAAATGCGAGCTAAGGCAGGAACTTCAACCAACCACCTCAGATATGTCCGCTGTGCTATCGGCAAAACTTTCTGTGGGACTAGAGAGCTGGTTTGCGATGGTGACAAACAAGTTGGAGAGAGGAATGTCGTCGCTATAGCTTAGGTGAGATCCATGCCTAAAGCCGAGGTTTTTTCCCCCGCTTAGGATGATGGGGTAGTTGATTGCTCTGTGGGTTTTACTGGTAGCGCAACCATAGAAACAGAGGGTGTTGTCCAGTAGAGTTCCATCGCCTTCTTGGATGGAGTCTAGTTTCTTGATGAAGTCTGCATGGAGACCGTTAAGAAAAGCGATGTATTTTGCGACGTCGCCGTAGTTCTTTTTCTCATGGGAGAGTTTGTGGGAGGAGTTACCAAGTCCGAGGGCGGCAGGAAAGCGGTCGGTCAGACCTCCTTCTTCACAACCGGTTTGGAAGGTGGCGACGCGAGTTACATCCGTCTGAAAAGCGAGCGCCATAAGCTCATACATCACAGTGAGGTATTCTTTTGGCGATGTGAGGTTGACAGTGAGATCAAGAATGCCCGGGTCGATCTTGGGCTTTGGCGTGTCCTGCCATTGAATGGACCGTTCAGTGAGCTTTTCAACCTCCCGGACAGATGCTAGGTACTCGTCCATCTTACGACGGTCATTGACGCCGAGGCGACGATTGAGGTCTTTTGCTTCGCTGAGGATTTCATCAAGAATGCTACCCCTGCTGGCGAGTGCATTGCGCTCTGCATTGGTCGGAGCTCCAAACATACGACGAAAGATTTCGGCGGGATTGTTCAGTGCGGGGATCGGGCGACCTGCACGATCAAAGGATAGGGTAGAGGAGCGGTAGGGGCGATTCACACCGCCGAAGGACGAGAGGACCATAGACTGGAAGCGGGTGTCCTTGCCGAGGCTTTGGGCGACGTGTTGGTCAATTGAAATACTCTGCTTGTCGTATGTCTTGAGGATGTCGGCACCCGTTAGGAAGTAGTCTGCGCCTTTGTGTGCAGAGGTGGTTCGCATCGAAGGGTGGGAGAGTCCGGATAGAAAGGTGATTTTCTCACGCATTGGCATGATACTTTGATGCATACTAGGGACAACGTAGTCCTTGCCTTCACCAACAGGAAACCATCCGTTCTCAAGGCGATCCGCTGCATCGTCAGCTGGCATGGGCACTCCGTATGCGAAGTAGCCACCGAAGAAACGTTTTTTCGGAGCGGTCTTGTCTGATGCGCCCATACATTCAAGCCAAGGCAGCGCCAAAGTGACACTAGTGGATTTTAGAAAGGTTCTCCGCTTGAGGTTCCAGGATTTTGTCTTCATGCGAGATTTTACGTTTGTTCTATTTGTTTAAAAATGGCTCAGAAATTGCGATTTGCACCAATAAATTTTGGAAGAGATCACCTTCGTCCTCTAGATTTTCGCAGATGAGTTCAACTGCAGGGCGATCAGTCAGTTCCAAGTAGCGTCCAAGTGCATAGGCGAGGGTCTTTCGGACGACAGCTTGTCGAAACTGCTCTTTCTTTTCGTTGAGAAGGTAGTCTTTTAGTGCATTAAGGTTGGAGATTTGCTTACCGTTACGGAGGCGAGTGGTTGGATCGATCGTGACTTTCTGATGTGGTGATTTGACGTTGAGGTCTTGGTTGCCTTCTCGCCATTGGCCAAGTGCATTGTAGTTCTCGAAGGCGACGCCCCAAGGATCAATTTTGCTGTGGCAGTCCTTGCAACTTTGGACGTTTGCGTGGGCGACAAGACGCTCTTTGAGGGAGAGTCCTGCCTCGTCTTGAGCTTCTGGCTCTGGAAGGTCCGGAACATTTGGAGGAGGAGGAGGAGGGGGAGAGTCGAGAAAGCGTTCAAGCACCCACATCCCGCGTCGGATAGGATGAGTTTCGGATCCAGTGGAGTTGCCGAATAATATGGATGCCTGGGTGAGGAAGCCTCCTCGGTGATGTTA